>NZ_JBEZCG010000002.1:0-248999 GCF_040647455.1 Streptomyces sp. NPDC041068 | reverse complement strand
CGAGCACCGCCCGTCCTGAGCACCGCTCCCTCCCGAGCACCGCCCGTCCTGAGCACCGCTCCCTCCCGAGCACCGCCCGTCCTGAGCACCGCTCCCTCCCGAGCACCGCCCGTCCTGAGCACCGCTCCGTCCCGAGCACTCCATAGCACTCCTTAGAGAGAACCCACATGTCTCATCCCACGCCCCACACCGTCGCCGACCTCACCGAGGCGGTCCTTGCGGGCGCCCATGGACCCGACCCCGCCGAACTCGTCGTCACCAGCGCGTTCTGGCTGTACAACACCACCCGGCTCGTCGGCGGCGAGGTCACGTACCACAACCACTATCTGCTACTGCGCGTCGGCGACGCCTTCGGCGCGTGCTCCTTCGAGGCGGGTGAACTCGCCCCGGACTTCTGCGAGAACGCCTCGGGGCAGTCCCTGGACAAGCTGCTGCGCGACGAGTCCGCGCCCGTGCGGACCGCGGCGCTCGACGCCTATCTCGCCCGGGTGCGCCCGCACCGCGACGCCGACGACGCCGAGCGCGTCATGCTGCCCACCGGCACGCCCGAGGTCCGCGCCGAGGCCCGCGACGCCGCCATCGCCGGACTGCTCGACATCGCGCCCGGCGCGAAGGTCGCCCTGATCGGCGTGGTCAACCCGCTCGTCGCGGCGATACGGGAGCGGGGCGGCGTCTGTCTGCCCTGCGACCTGAACCTGCGTACGACCGCGTGGGGCGAGCCGGTCACCGACGACATGACCGAGGTCCTCGCGCGGGCCGACGCCGTGGTCGCCACCGGCATGACGCTCAGCAACGGCACCTTCGACCTGATCCTGCGCCACTGCGTCGAGCACGACGTGCCCCTGGTCGTCTACGCCCAGAGCGGCAGCGCCGTCGCCCGCGCCTTCCTCGGCGCCGGTGTCACCGGGCTGAACGCGGAGCCGTTCACCTTCTCCCAGTTCAGCGCCGACGCCACGCCGATGTACCGCTACCGCGCCGCCCTCGCGTCGGACATCGCCTCGAACGGAGCGGCAGCGTGAGCGTCGACGCCACCAAGAACGACGTAGGCGCGCAGGAAGCTCTGCCGGGCGATCTCCGCATGGCCCGTGCCCTGTGGCCGGTCCTGCTCGCCTCGGCGGTCGGCCTGCTGCCGTTCACCGTCTTCAGCACCTACCTCGTGCCCATCGCCGACGAGGCCGGCAGCGGCGTCGCCGCCATGGGCGGTCTGCGCGGGCTCGGCGGCCTGGCCGCCCTGCTCGTCGGCACCGCCCTCGCCCCGCTCATCGACCGGGTCCCCAAGGAGTGGGCGGCGGCGGGCGCGCTCGCCGCACTCGGGGCGTCGGCCGCGCTCGGCGCCACCGGGGACTTCGTCCTGCTCGCCGTGTTCTGCCTGCTCATCGGCGCCAGTACGGCCGTACTGAACCCGGCGCTCACCGCCGCGGCCGCCGACCGCTTCGGCACCGGCAAGGCCGCGGGGCGCGCGGCGACCCTGGTCACCGCCACCCAGTCCATGACGGCCATGCTCGCCGCGCCGGTCATCGCGCTGCCCACGCTGTTCTGGGGCTGGCAGGGCGACCTGTTCGGCGTGACGGTGGTGGCGCTGCTGCTCGCCGTTGTCTTCGTGGCCCGGCGCGGCAGGCGGACCGAATCCGGCGCGACCGAGGCCGCCGCGGAGGGGCAACGCCTCGGCTATCTGGCCTCGTTCAGGGCGCTCGCTGCCGTGCGCGGCGCGGTGCCGCTGCTGCTCATCGGGTTCCTGCGCACCGCGGTGTTCATGGGCTACCTGTCGTACCTCGCGGCCTTCTACGAGGAGCGGTTCGACCTCGACGCCGGGCTCTTCGCGTTCGTGTGGACGCTGAGCGGCGCGGCGTTCTTCGTCAGCAACCTCCTCACCGGGCGGATCACCAACGCGGCCGAGCCGCGCGTCGGTACGGAACGTCTGCTCGCCCTCGGCCTGGTCGCCGCCCTCGTCTCCGTCGTGGGCTTCTACTTCACGCACTGGCTGCCGCTGGCCCTCGCCATGACCGCGCTGCACGCGGCGAGCCACGCGATCGTCGCCGCCTGCGTGGTCAGCCTCATCGTGCGGCGCTGCGGGACGGGGCTGCGCGGGTCGGCGCTGAGCCTCAACGCGGCGGGCCAGAGCCTCGGCGTGTTCGTCGGGGCAGCGCTCGGCGGTGCCGGCCTCGGCCTGGCCGGCTACCCCGGCGTCGCGGCCGCGTTCGGCGCTCTGGTGGTCGTGGCGCTCGGCGCGGCCGTGCTGGTGCTGCGGGCGGGCCGGGTCGACGACGGGGCGGAGGCCGCATGAGCACCGTCACGGAGGTGGCTCCCACGGAAACCCCCCGGCCCCGGGCCACCGTGCGGGACCGCCTCGCCTCCCCCCGGGCCCTGCTGCTCACCTGCGTCGCGCTCTTCCTCGCCCTGGTCGCCTCGGTCGTCGTGGCGATCGGCCTGGGCGCCGCCGCCGTGACGCCCGCCGAGACGGCCCGCTATCTGTGGGCGGCGCTCAGCGGGGGCCGCATCGGCGCCGACGAGACGACGACGTACCAGATCATCTGGCAGATCCGTACGCCGCGCGTGCTGCTCGCCGCGCTGGTGGGCGCCGGTCTGAGCGCGGTCGGCGTGGCCATCCAGGCGATGGTGCGCAACGCGCTCGCCGACCCGTTCGTCCTCGGCGTCTCCTCGGGGGCGTCGGTGGGCGCGGTCGGCGTGACGGTGACCGGGGGCCTGGCCGCGCTCGGCGTCTACGCGGTCTCGGCGGGCGCGTTCATCGGCGCGCTCCTCGCGTCCTTCCTCGTGTACGTGGCCTCCAGCGACCGGGGTTCGCTCTCGCCGCTGCGTCTCGTCCTGACGGGCGTGGCCATGTCGCTGGGCTTCCAGGCCGTGATGAGCGTGATCATTTACTTCGCGCCGGACAGCGAGGCGACGAGCATGATCCTGTACTGGACCATGGGCAGCTTCGGCGCGGCGTCCTGGGGCTCCCTTCCGGTGGTGTCGGCGGTCGTCCTGCTCGGCCTCGTCGTCCTCCACCGCCACAGCCGCGCCCTGGACGTCCTCGCGCTCGGCGACGAGACCGCCGCGAGCCTGGGCGTCGGCCCCGACCGGCACCGCAGGTCGCTGCTCGTGGTCGTCTCGCTGGTCACCGGCGTGATGGTCGCCGTGAGCGGCGCCATCAGCTTCGTCGGGCTCGTCATGCCGCACCTGGTGCGCATGGTGGTCGGCGCCACGCACGCGCGCGTGCTGGCCGTCGCGCCGCTGGTCGGCGCGGTGTTCATGGTCTGGGTGGATCTGCTGTCCCGGACGGTGGTCGCCCCGCGCGAACTGCCGCTCGGCGTCATCACGGCGCTCGTCGGAGTGCCGGTCTTCATCGGCCTGATGCGCCGCAAGGGCTATACGTTCGGGGGCCGTTGAGATGGCTGCGACAGATGAGACGGACGGCATGGATCTGCGCATCGACGCGCTCTCCGTGACGATCGACGGCAAGCACCTGGTCCGTGACCTGTCCCTCGACGTGGGGTGCGGCGAGGTCGTGGGCCTGGTCGGCCCGAACGGCAGCGGCAAGTCGACCGCGCTGCGCTGCGTGTACCGCGCGCTGCGGCCGACGTCCGGGGCCGTCCTCGTCGGCGGCGACGACATCTCCCGCCTGACGATGCGGCGCGGCGCGCAGCTCGTCGCCGCCATGACGCAGGACGGCGCGGTCGACCTGGACTTCACGGTCGAGGAGGTCGTGGCGCTCGGCCGGGCCCCGCACCAGCGCGGCAACCAGGCGCTCACCGCGCGCGAACGGGAGCTGTGCGCGCGGGCGATGGAGCGGCTCGACATCCGGCATCTGGCCGGGCGCGGCGTCCTCGCCCTGTCCGGCGGCGAGCGCCAGCGCGTGCTGCTGGCCCGCGCGCTCGTCCAGGAACCTCAGGTCCTCGTCCTCGACGAGCCGACCAACCACCTCGACGTTCGCCACCAGATCGAGGTCCTCTCGCATCTGCGCGGCGCCGGGCTCACCGTCCTCGTCGTACTGCACGACCTCAATCTCGCGGCGGCCGCCTGCGACCGGATCGGGGTGCTGTCCCAGGGGCGGTTGGTCGCGTCGGGGACGCCCGACGAGGTGCTCACCGAGGAGCTGGTCGCCGACGTGTTCGGCGTGAAGGCCAGCGTCGTGCCGCACCCGCTGACGGGCGACCCGCAGCTGCTCTACGCGCTCCACCCCTCCCACTGCCCCTCTGCCCCTCTGCCCTTCTGACCCTCTTCTTCCGACCTCTGAAAGTTGAAAGGCACCGACTCCCCATGTCCCACACCCGATCCATCGCGGCCGGATCCGCGCTCGCGCTGACGCTGCTCGTCGGCTGCGGCGCCGAGGTCGAATCGGACGGCAACGCCGAGGCGTCCGAGAAGACCACCGTCGAGCGCTGCGGCGAACCCGTCTCCTACAAGGTCCCCCAGCGGGCTGTCGCCTACGAGGGCGGAAGCGCCGACAAGCTGTTCAGCCTCGGCCTGACCAAGCACGTCCACGGGTACGTGATGCCGCCCGCCAACCCGCCCGTGAGCGAGTCCCCGTGGGTGAAGGAGTACGCCAAGGTCAAGATGCTCAGCGACGACCTGCTCAACAAGGAGCTGGTCGTCGAGGCCAAGTCGGACTTCGTCGTCGCGGGCTGGAACTCCGGCTTCAGCGACCAGCGCGGCATCACCCCGAAGATCCTCGACAAGCTCGGCGTCCAGAGCTTCATGCACACGGAGAGCTGCTTCAACTACCCCAAGTACCCACAGAAGGTCACCCCGTTCAAGGCGCTCTACAGCGACCTGGAGCGGCTCGGGAAGATCTTCCGGGTGGAGAAGAAGGCCGACCAGGTCGTCGCCGGTCTGAAGAAGCGGGTGGCGGCGGTCGAGGCGAAGGCGCCCAAGGGCGAGCGGGTGCCGGTCTTCCTCTACGACTCCGGCACCGACCAGCCCTTCACGGCAGGCAGCCAGGTCCCGCCCAACGACATCATCAAGAGCGCGGGCGGCAGGAACATCTTCGACGGCCTCAACGAGCGCTGGACCCAGGTCAATTGGGAGGCCGTGACGAAGGCCGAGCCCGAGGTCGTCATCATCTTCGACTACGGCGACCAGCCCGCGAAGAAGAAGATCGATTTCCTGAAGAAGTCCCCGCACACGAAGGAACTGCCCGCCGTCAAGAAGAACAACTTCTTCGTCCTCGACTACAACGAAGGCATCAGCGGCCCGCGCAACGTGGACGGTCTGGAGAAGTTCGGTACGTACCTGCGCGAGCTGGATCGCAGGGGCTGAGTTCAGCCCGCGAACGCGAAGGCGGCACCCGGACGTCCACGGCCCGCGGTCGGCCGCTGATCCGCGCCGGGCGCCAGTCCGCCCCGGCCGTGCGTCACAGTCGTTCCCCTTCCGTTCCGGACGGTGGGCGGACCCCGTCGCCGGAACGGCGGACGGACCGCACAAGTCAGGTAAGCCCAACTTGTGCGGTCCCGTACGTCACTCCGCCGGCACATCAGGGCCGCCGCGCGCGCCGGGCCGTCGTCTCCCGGGGGACGAGCCGATGGCTGAGCGTGGTGACCGCCCCGGGGTCGGCGTCGGGGCCAGGCCGGGCGTCGATGATGTGGCGGGCCGCCATGGCACCCATCTCGTACAGCGGCAGGCTCACCGTCGTAAGGCCGACGTGCCGTGCCACCGGGAGGTCGTTGATGCCCGCGACGGAGATCTCTCCCGGTACGTCGATGCCCGCCTGCCGCAGGGCGCTGAGCACGCCGACCGCGACCTCGTCGTTGGCCGCCACGACCGCGTCGGGCAGCGGCGGCCGCGCGATCAGCCGCAGGGCCGCGGCGTGCCCCGCCTCGTGGTCGAAGCCCCCCGGGAGGCAGCGCGCCTCGTCGGCGAGACCGGCCGCGGCCACGCAGGCGAGGAACCCGTCCCTGCGCTGCCGGGTGACAGTCATGCCGGACGGGCCCTCGATGAACGCGATCCTGCGGTGGCCCAGCGAGACGAGATGGTCGGTCACGTCATGGGCGGCGGCGCCGTTGTTGACGGTGATCGCCGGGCAGCCGAGGGCCCGGTCGGCCAGCGCGACGGCACGGACACCCTGCTCCCGCACCCGACGGACGGCCTTGACCAGGTCGGGCAGGTGCGGATCGTCGTCGAACCCGCTGCCCGCGAACACCACGCCCGCTGCGCGGTAGTCCCGCATGACCCGCAGCCGGCCGATCTCCGCGTCGGTGCGCCGGTCGACGTTGGAGAGCATGGTCACGTAACCGGCCTTGGTCGCCACGTCGTCCACGCCACGGGCGATGACGGAGAAGTACGGGTTGACGATGTCGCTCACCAGGACGCCGACGAGGCGGCTGTGGGGCGAGACCATCGCGCGCGCCAGGGCGCTCGGCGAGTACTCAAGACGCTCGGCGGCCGCCAGGACCTTGGCGCGCGTCGCGGTGGATACGGGATGGCCCGACCCGCTGAGCACGCGCGACGCGGTGGCCACGGCCACTCCCGCCTCCCGCGCGACGTCCACCAGTGAACTCACGGCCCACCCCCATGGCAAAGGTTTTCCTCAACGTCCCACAGGGCGCCGCGAATTCACAAGGGGAGAGTGCAACTTCCAGGCGATCGGCCCGACTTGAGGCTTGACGATTCCGCGAATCCGCTCGCTAGCATCCTCGGAAGGAAGACGTTTTCCTCTCCACAGATCCTTACGGAAGTCCACCGCCGATGACCTTGGAGGAGGCCATGCACGTCCGTACGCGCAGGAAGCACTTTCGCACCCGTCCCCAACATCTCGCCGCCCTCGCGCTCGCGGCTCTCGTCGCCGCGAGCGCCTGCGGCGGCCCCGGCACCCGGGCCCGCGCCGACGGAACGCTCTCGTTCACCGTGGCGGTCGTCGAACCGGACCTGACGACCGTGCCGATCCTCGCCGCCCTCGACACCCTCCGCGAGCAGGGCCACTCCATCGACGTCGTCGAGCTCGCCGAGCCCGAACTGGCCGTCGAGGGGCTCGCCAAGGGCGAGTACGCGATCTCCGCCGAGGCGACCGGCCCGGCGCTCAGCGCCATCGAGCAGGGCGCCCCCATCAAGATCATCGCCGATGCCGTCGCCAACCAGTGGGCCCTCTACGGCAGTTCGGACATCGACTCCTGCGACGACCTCGGCGGACGCCCGTTCGGGATCTTCAGCGAGGGCGCGGTGGCGACGGCCATCGCCAAGGACTGGGTGGACGCCGAGTGCGGCGCCGGAGAACGCCCCCGCTATCTGACGATCGGCGGCTCGGACGTGCGCGCCCAGGCCCTCGCCTCGGGGGAGATCGACGCGACGCCGCTGGAGGTCTCCGACGCGGTGTCCCTGGAGGCGTCCGGCACCTCCGGGTTCACCAAGGTCGTCGACTTCGCCGAGAGCCTGCCGGACCTGCACCCCCAGACCGTGTACGCGAACTCCGGCTTCCTCGGCGAGCACCGCGAGGTGGCGCAGGAGTTCGTCACCGCCCTGGTGCGGGAGCACGCGAGGATCACCGCGGACCCGGGGCACCTCGTGGACCTGGCGCGGGCCCATCTGCCGGAGGAGGAGCGGTCGGACGTGGCCCGGGTCGCCCGGCGGTACAGCGACGCGAAGCTGTTCGACGCGGCGGCCCTGACCTCGCGCAACGTCCAGGGCACCATCGACTTCTTCGCCCGCGCCGGCGTGATCGGGCGGGGGATGACCACGAAGGACGCGGCGGATCTCGGCTTCGTCGAGGAGGCGTCGCCATGACGCTCCGGCGGCGGGTCCTCCACGCCCATCTCCCCTACCGGCTCCTGACCTTCGCCCTCTTCGCCACGGCCTGGGAGCTGTACGCCCGCGAGCGCGGCGGCCTGCTCCTGCCGACCTTCACGGAGACGGCGCGGGCCACGGTCGTCCTCCTCGGCGAGGCGGAGCTGTGGCGGGCCCTGTACGTCAGCAACCAGGCGCTGGTGCTCGGCTTCGCCCTCGCCCTGTCCTTCGGCGTCCCCGCGGGCATCGTGCTGGGCAGGTTCCGGCGCCTGGAGCGGTTCGCGGACATCTACGTGAACATCCTCCTCGTCACGCCGATGGCGGCGATCATCCCGCTCCTGGTGATGTCGATGGGCGTGGGGACCGCCTCGCGCGTCGCCCTCGTCACGGTCTTCTCCGTCGTGATGGTGATCGTGAACAGCCGTGCGGGCGTACGGCAGGTGGACCCGTCGCTCATCGAGATGGCCCGCTCCTTCGGGGCCGGAGAGCGGCGGATCTGGGCGCGGATCCTGCTGCCCGGCGCACTGCCCGCGGTCATGACGGGCGTACGGCTCGGCCTCGGGCGTGCGGTCACGGGCATGGTGGTCGTCGAACTCCTCATGGTCTCCGACGGGTTGGGCGGGCTGATCCTCACGTACCGCGGCCTGCTCAAGGCACCCCTTCTCTACGGGACCATCGCGATCATCCTGGTGGAGGCGCTGCTGCTGATCTCCCTCGCGCGGTGGGGCGAACACAGGCTGACCCGCTGGACACGGACACAGACACTGACGGCAGGGGGGACCCGGTGATCAGGATCCGAGGACTGGCCAAGAGCTTCGTCGGGCAGGACGGCAGCACCGTCGAGGCGCTGCGTGACGTCGACCTCGACGTGGGAGCGCACGAGTTCCTGACCGTGCTCGGACCCAGCGGCTGCGGCAAGACCACGCTGCTCAAGGCCGTCGCCGGGCTCGTGCCCCGGTACGGCGGCGACATCCTCGTCGACGGCACCCCGGTGCGCGGCCCTGGACCCGACCGCAGCGTGGTCTTCCAGAACTTCGCCCTACTGCCGTGGGCGACCGTCCTCGACAACGTGGCGTTCGGCCTGCGGATGCGCGGCGTCGGCAGGGCCGAACGCGAGGAGCGCGCCCGTGCGCTGATCGCCACCGTGGGCCTCGCCGGCTTCGAGACCAAGCTGCCCGGTGAACTGTCCGGCGGCATGCAGCAGCGGGTCGGCATCGCCCGCGCGCTCGCCGTACGCCCCCAAGTACTGCTGATGGACGAGCCGTTCGGGGCGGTCGACGAGCAGACCCGCCGTCTGCTCCAGGAGGAGCTGCTCTCGATCTGGGAGGAGCACCGGCCGACCGTCGTGTTCGTCACCCACAGCATGGAGGAGGCCGTGCTCCTGGGCGACCGCGTCGTCCTGATGAGCGCCCGCCCCGGACGGATCGCCGAGATCGTGCCGGTGGACCTGCCCCGGACGCGCTCCACCGACGTCGGCGCCCTCGGACGGTCGGTCCGGTACACCGAGATCACGGCGTACCTGTGGGACCGGCTGCGCGCCATGCACGCGGAGCGCCGTCCGCCGTCCCGGCAGACCGAGCGCCGCCCGCCCTCCCGGCACACGGAGGCCGCGTCATGACCCTCCCCGCCGCACCTCTCGCGCTGGTGCTCGGCGCCGGGGCCTGGGAGCTGACCGGTCGCCTGGCCGACGCGTCGTTCTTCCCTCCGCTGAGCACGGTGGTGGCCCGGCTCGGCGAGCTGGCGGCCGACGGGGAGCTCTTGAGCAGCCTGGGCGACAGCGTGACCAACCTGGCCCTCGGGTTCGCCCTCTCCCTGCTCGGCGGTCTGCTCACGGGTCTGGCCATGGGCCGCTTCCGCAGGGTCGAGGCCGCCCTCGACGTGTATGTGAACGCGCTGCTCACCGCCCCGACGCTGGTCTTCGCCCCGGTGTTCTTCTCCCTGTTCGGCGCGGGCCGCGCCTCGGTCGTCGCGGTGGTCGTCACATACGCGATGTTCGTGATCATCGTGAACACGGCGGCGGCCATCAGGGCCGTGCCCGCGCACCTGGTCGAGATGGCGCGCTCCTACGGGGCGGGCGAGTGGCAGGTGCTCGTGCGCGTCATGCTCCCTGCCGCGGCCCCCCTGATCATGGCGGGCGTACGGCTCGGCGTCGGGCGCGCGGTCACCGGAATGATCAACGGCGAGATGTTCATCGCCGTCGTCGGCCTCGGCCATGTCGTCACCGAGGCGGGCGGGCGCTTCGACAGCGCGAGCGTGCTCGCCGTTCTCGTGCTCGTGATCGCCGTCGCGCTCGGGGCGATCGGCCTGGTCCAGGCCGTCGACCGCAGGCTCAACCGCTGGGTGCCCGACACATCGAGGGGAGCACGATGAAAGCCGCGGAGAGCACGATGAAGACCGAGGGAGCACGATGAAGATCGACGCGTACAGCCACATCCTGCCCGCTCCCTACTTCGCCCGCATGCGCGAACTCGCCGTCGACCGCAGGTCGTTCAAACGCTGGCTGGAGCTGCCCGCGCTGCACGACATCGACGCGCGACTGCGGATGATGGACGAGTTCGGCGACGGCTACCAACAGGTGCTCACGCTCTCCTCACCGCCCGTCGAACTCCTCGCGGGCCCCGGCGATTCGGCGGCCCTGGCGCGGCTCGCCAACACGTCGATGCGGGAGCTGTGCGACCGCCACCCCGGCCGCTTCCCCGCGTTCGTCGCCGCGCTCCCGATGAACGATCCTGACGCGACGGCGGTCGAACTCGCCCACGCGCTGGACGACTTGGGTGCACGGGGCGTCCAGCTCTTCACGAACGTCGGCGGACGGCCGCTGGACGACCCGGAGTTCGGTCCCGTCTTCGCCGAGATGGCCCGCCGTGACCTGCCCGTCTGGCTCCATCCGACCCGCGGCGCCGCCTTCGCGGACTACGCCGCGGAGAACTCCTCCGCGTACGAGATCTGGTGGGCGCTCGGCTGGCCGTACGAGACGAGCGCGGCCATGGCCCGTCTCGTCTTCTCCGGGCTCCTGGAGCGGCACCCGGACCTGAAGATCATCACTCACCACATGGGGGCGATGATCCCCTACCTGGAGGGCAGGATCGGCCTCGGCTGGAGCGACCAGCTCGGCAGCCGCACGGCGGGCGAGGAGTACGAACGCCTGCGCCGCGCACGGCTGCCGAGGCGCCCGCTGGAGTACTTCCGCCGCTTCTACGCCGACACCGCCCTGTCGGGCTCCGCCATCGGCACCCGCTGCGGCCTGGACTTCTTCGGCGCCGACCACGTCCTGTTCGGCACCGACTGCCCCTTCGACCCCGAGGGCGGCCCCCTGTACATCCGCGAGACGATCCGCGTCATCGACGACCTCGACGTCACCGAGACCGAGCGGGAACGGATCTACCACCGCACCGTACGGCGGCTGATGCGGCTGGACTGAACGGGCACGGGCCGAGCCGGGCGATCACCGGAGCGCCGCGACGGCCGCATCGAAGGCCGAGTCGCGGTTCTTCGCGAACTCCTCCTCGGTGAAGACCGGCGTGCGCAGGTGCGGCGGGATGCCGGTGCCGTCGAAGGTCCGCCCCGAGCGGGTCAGGAACTCCTCGTTCGGGAGCCAGGCCTCCATGCCGTTGGGGAGCTTGCGCTGCATGACGTCCGAGAAGACGCCCTGCGTGGCCTCCCCGATGCGGACCGTCCTGCCGGGACGGTCCATGAGGGCCTGGGTGAACGTCTCGCCCGCGCTGACTGTCGAGCCCCCGGTCAGCACGGCGACCGGCCCGGTGTAGCGGGGGACGCCCTGGGCGGGCCGTACGGCGATGGGCTGCGGGCGCGTGTACTGCGTGCGCTTCCGATAGGCGACGTACGGAGTGTCGGTCAGGCGCTCGGCGATGTGCAGGCCGAGGGCGTCGGAACCGCCTCCGTTGATCCGCAGATCGATGATCAGCCCCTTGAGGGCGGCCGTGCGCTCCGGGCTCAGGACGGTGTCCAGCGCCTTGTCGAGCTCGGCGAGCTGGGCGGCGTACGAGGGATCCCCCTTGTCGTAGGCGGCGAATCCGGAGATGCGCAGATAGCCCCGCCCTCCGGGCAGATCCGCATGGCTGATCCGGCCGTTCGCGAACTCCCGCGGCTTCTGGCCCTTCAGGTCGCGCCGCACGATGTGCTTCTTGACCTTCGCGTCCAGCGCCTCGCCGGGCGCGACCGTACCCGGACGGACCTGGTAGAAGTGGCGGTCGCCGTCCAGGACGAGGACGTGCGCGTCGTACAGCGGTTTCGCCATCTCGCTGAAGAGGGCGAAGAGTTCGTCCCTGGTCGTGTCGGCATGCACCTTGGGCCGGTACGTGTCCCGCACGGCGTGCCAGTCGATGCCCTTGGCGGCGAAGAAGGGGTAATTCTCCTCGAAGGACTGCCAGAAGACGTCGAACGCCGTCACCGGGTCCTTGGGCATCCGGCGCCCACAGGACTCCGGAAGCCTCGCGACGCGCCGCAGCTTCCGGTCGCCCGCCGAGCCGGCCGCGTGCAGCGACCCTTCCGGCCGGACGGTGAGGACCGTCCCGTCGGCAGCTCTGTACACGCCCCGCGCCGTCTCCTTCGCGGAGTCGCCCTTCAGGCAGCTGACCGCCGTCGTCTGGTACTCCTGCAGCCGTCCGTCCGCAATCGACAGGACGGTGCCGTAGCCGTCCACGCGCCAGACGCCGTCGACGCTCGGCCGCTGGGCCGCCGTGGCAGGCGCGATCGCTCCGCCCGCAAGAGCCAGTGTCACGACGGCCGTTGCGGCCTTGGAACTCGTGTATCGCACGGTGTTCCTTCATCCTTTCCCGGTACGCGACCTGCGCACAGGGAGTCAACGGTCACTCATCCGTACGCCCAGGGGACATCCGGCGTGCCGGTCGGTCAGCAGGGGGGGGTATCCCCCGCATGTCACTCCTGGTGGCCCAACACCAGCCATCTGGAGGGCAGTTCGATGCGCGTGCCGTCCTGGGTGAACTCGGTGGTGGTCAGCGGCAGTTCGCCCTCGGCGATGACCGCGAGCCCGGCGGAGGCGACGTACGTGTCCACCGCCGCGTCGACGACCTCGGCGGGGGCGATGCCGTGCGCGAAGATCGGCGCCAGCTTCGGGGGCGGGCCCGCCGGGTCCTGCGCCAGGCCCATCAGAACGGGGCGCGCCGCCTCCGAGAGCTCCACGACGAAGGCACGGCCGCGCTCGCCGAGCAGCGTGGCGATGCCGTCGAGCAGCGGCTGCCGGTCGGCGGGCTCGCACTGGTGGAGGACGCCCCGCATATAGACGTTGGCGTCGCCGAGTTCCGCGTGCAGCTGCTCCGGCTCGCTCTTCTCCACGGCATCGAGCTGACGGAAGTCCGCCTGCCCCGCCGGGTCGGCGCGCCGGGCGTGGTCGACGGCGGCCGCCGACAGGTCGACGCCGAGGACACGGGGGTAGCGGTCGGCGAGGAAGCGCGTCTGGGTGCCGTTGCCGCAGCCGAGGTCGACGACGGGGAGTCCCGCGGCCGCCAAGTGCGGCTCGAAGAGCGCGAGATGGAGGCCCACGGTGAGCGCGGGCTCGGCGTCCCAGAAGACCGCCCCCTGTTCGTCGGCGGCCTCCCGCCAGAACCCCTCCCACGCCTCCTTGTAGCGACTCGTGACGCCCATGCCAGTGCTCCCCGGGGTGCGATGGAGCCGCCGAAGCCGGCGACGAGATCGGTGTATCGCGCCCGGGGCGCGTGGACAAGGCACCCGCGCACTACTTCTGTCCCGTTCGATGCGTTCACGCCGGGCACACGCCCTGAATCACGCCCCGAACCACGCCGAAGGGTGCTCTCAGCGGCGCGGCAGGGCCAGTTCGAACCAGACGGTCTTGCCCACGCTCGTCCGGCTCGTGCCCCACTCCTTCGCGAGCGCGCTCACCACCCGCAGACCACGCCCGAACTCGTCGCCGGGGCCCGCGCTGAGCAGCGTCGGCAGCGTCTGGTCGTCGTCCTCGACCTCGCACAGCAGCGCCCCCGAGCGGACCAGGCGCAGGTCGATCCTGCTGCTGCGGGCATGGCGTACGACATTGGTGACGAGCTCGCTGACGAGCAACTCGGCGGCGTCGCTCAGCGCCTCCAACGACCAGGCGCGCAGCTGGGCGCGGACCAGGTCGCGGGCCCGGCTCACCTCACTGGGGTCGAGGGCGAGGCGCCGGTGCGCGACGTCCTCGGGCGCGATGCCGTTGAGTCTGGCCATCAGGAGCGCCACGTCGTCCTTGCGGCCGCCTCGGGTGTTGAGCGCGCGGATGATCGTGTCGCAGGCGTCGTCCATCGAGGCTGCGGGGTGCGCGGCGGACTCGGTGAGCGTGGCGAGGCCGACGCCGATGTCCTCGCCGCGGACCTCGACGAGGCCGTCGGTGCACATCAACAGCCGGTCGCCGGGCGCGACCCGCATCAGGACCGACTCGAAGGGCACGCCGCCGACGCCGATGGGCGCCCCGGTGGGCAGGTCGAGGAGTTCGCTGCGGCCGTCCGCCGCGCGCACCAGGACGGGCGGGATGTGGCCGGCGTTGGCCAGGTGCAGCTCGCTCGCGATCGGGTCGTAGACCGCGTAGAGGCACGTGGCGAGATAGTGCTCGCCCAGCCGCTGCGCGAGGTCGTCGAGGTTGCGCAGGAGCTGCTCGGGCGGCAGGTCGAGGGCGGCCATGGTCTGCACGGCGGTCCGCAACTGGCCCATCATGGCGGCGGAGTTGAGGCCGTGGCCCATCACGTCGCCGACGACGAGGGCGGTCCTCGACCCGGGCAGCTTGACCGAGTCGAACCAGTCGCCGCCGACCCGGCCGAGGAGCGTGCCGGGCAGATAGCGGGTGGCGATGTCGCAGCCGGACATGCGGGGCTGGATGTGCGGCAGCATGCTGTCCTGGAGGGTGTCGGCGACGCTCTCCTGGTAGGTGTACATGCGGGCGTTGTCGAGCACGAGGCCCGCGCGGGCGGCCAGTTCGGCACCGGTGACGCGGTCCATGTCGTTGAAGACGGGCCGCTCCTGGTGGCGGAGCAGGATCATGAAGCCCAGCACCACATTGCGCGCCTTGAGCGGTACGACGAGCATCGAGCGGTGGTTGATCAGCGGGCGGATGTCACGCTTCTCGAACTGGGAGGCGATGGCGTTGCCCATCTCCTCGGTGATGCGCGGCACGAGCACCGGGTCGCCCGAGGTCATGCACTGGAAGAACGGCGTGTGCGCGGGGAACGGCATGGACTCGCCGACCGGTACCACGTCGTCCCAGCGGCCCGGCTCGTCGGTGTGCTCCACGGCGACGCGGTGCCACAGGGTGGTCTCGTCGGGCGCGCCATCGGGGAACCCCTCGCCCGCGACGACCTGTTCGCGCAGATAGGTGCCCGCGACGTCCGTGAAGCGCGGCACGACGGCCTTGCTGACCTCGACGATGGTGCGGGACAGGTCGAGCGAGGAACCGATGCGCCCGCTGACCTCATTGAGGAACTCCAGGCGCTCGCGCACCGCCGCGTATTCGAGGTCCTCGCCCTCCTCGTCCACGCCGTCCGGTACCGCGGGCAGCCCTACCACGGCGGCCTGCGCGGCACGCCGCCTGCGCTCCTTGCGCTCGGCGCGGCGGGCCACGCCCCAGTCGGGGGTGACGGGAACCCGGTCGTGGCGGCTGAACTCCAGGACGGGATAGCCCAGTTCGAGGACCTGGGCGACAATGCGGGCGCTCTCGCCGACACTCATGCTCGGCAGGATCTCGGGGAGCCTGGCCGCGAGTTCGTCCGCGCCGGGAAAGTCCGTGTGCAGGGCGAAGCCGGGCGCGATCCGCTCGACCTGCTCGACCTGCTCGTCCCCGCCGCCCTCCTGTTCCCCGGGCGCGGACAGCCGCGTGGCGTCGGCGGCGAGCACGAGGAGCCGCTCCGGTCCGGGGCCGACCAGCGGATAGGCCCACCAGAGCACGTCGAGACGGTCGGCGGGAGCGCGCCCGGGACCGGTCAGCCGTGCGCGCCCTGCGGCCGGGTAGGAGATGCGCCCGTCCAGGGAGGTCTCCAGGTCGGGGCCGAGTCCGTCGTACGCCCCATAGGGCTCGCGGTCCTCCGGGATCGCGCCGTGCACCGGGAGCAGGTCGCCGACGGGGCGGCCGACGGCCTCCTCCTTCGCGTACCCGAAGAGGCGGCGGGCTCCGACGCTCCAGTGCGAGACGAGGCCTGCGCCGTCGACGACCACCACGGCCAAGGGGATGCGGCCGGACGCGGCACTCTGCGTCACCGGCGCGCCCGGAGTGCCTCGTTCCATGGCCCATGCTCCTTCCCACGGCGGCGCAAGATCTGAGCCGCCACCAACCACCGTACGACCGGCGCTGGTTGCCGTGCGGGGCAATGGGGGAAATTGGCCGGGGGCCGGAACACCGGCGCACGCCCCCTCGGCCCGCCCGGGTCAGTCCTCGTGACCCAGCTGAAGATCCCGCTCCGTACGGCCGCCGCCCGCGACCTGGAGGACCGTGGCGACCGGCGGGTAGCCGGCGGCGATCACGGTGTACTCGCCGGACGACAGGTCGACGAAGCGGAAAGTGCCGTCCGCTCCGGTGGTCAGGGTGTCGACGACGTTGCCCGCGGCGTCGAGCAGCGTCACGCGCGCGTCCTCGACGGGGCGTCCGCCGCTGGCCCGCACGGTGCCCCGCAGCACGGCGCCGCCCGCGAGCTCCACGTCCTGACGGGTCTCGCGCGAGGCCTGCACGCTGACGGGCAGCGCGGCGGGGCGGAAGGCGGGGGCGCTCGCCGCCAGGGTGTACTCCCCCGCGACCAACTCCGTGATGACATAGCCGCCTTCGCGCCCGCTGCGGGTGGTGGCGACGACCTCTCCGCGTACGTCGGTGAGGGTGACGGCGGCGTCCCTGACCGGAGTGCCGTCGGCGGTCACCACGGTCCCCGCGAGGCGCCCGGCCCCGCCGAGGACCACGTCGAGCTCGACGGGCCGCTCACCGACGGTGACGGTGACGGCCTGCGGCTGGTGCCCGCCCGCGGCCGCGATCAGCACGAACGAACCGGAGCCCGGGGTGGACAGGGCGTACCGCCCGTCCTCCCCGCTCGCGCCGCGCCCGATCTGCTGCCCCGCCACGTCGATGAGCGTGAGGGCGGCGCGGGGCACCACGGTGCCGTCGGGGTGCTGCACGGTGCCGCAGACCGGGACCCCGGCGGCGTACGTGGTCGTACGGGCCTGGGGCACGGCCACGGGCTCGGTGGCGGGTGCGTTGTGGGGGGCGGCGCTGGACAACAGGGGGGTCTCCTTGAGGAAGAAGGCGAGCAGCGTGCCGAGGACGAGCACCGGCACCAGGTAGAGGAAGATCCGCGGCATCGCGTCGGCGTAGGCCTGGATGTAGCCGTCGCGCAGCGGCGCGGGCAGCGCGTGGACGAGCTGCGGGGTGATGGACTCGGCGTCGGGCAGCCGCCCCTCGCCGGACCCGGCGGGGAGGTGGTCGGACAGCGCGTCGGCGAGCCGGTCGGCCAGGAGGGTGCCGAAGATCGCGGCGCCGACGCTGCCGCCGATCTGCCGGAAATAGTTGTGCGCGCTGGTGGCGGTGCCGAGGTCGGCGACCGGCACCGCGTTCTGCACGGCGAGGATCAGGACCGGCATGACCAGGCCGATGCCCGCGCCGAGTACGCCCATCCAGATGCTGTACTGCCAGCGGGCCGTGTCGACTTCGAGGCGCGAGAGCAGCCACATCCCGGTGACGGACAGGGCCCCGCCGAGGATCGGGTAGACGCGGTAGCGGCCGGTGTGGCTGATGAGCTGCCCGGAGATGATCGAGGCGCCGACGACGCCGGCCATCATCGGCAGCATCAGGAGGCCGGACTCCGTGGCGCTCGCGCCGTCGACCATCTGCAGGAAGGTCGGCAGATAGCTGGCCGCTCCGAAGAGGGCCACGCCGACGACCATGCCCACGAGCGAGGTGAGGTTGAAGACCCCGTCCCGGAAGAGGTGCAGCGGGATGATCGGTTCTGCCGCGAACTTCTCGACGATCAGGAAGAGCGCGCTCGCGAGGACGGCGCCGACGCCGAGCCCGAGGATGACGCGGTCGCCCCACTCGTACTCGGTGCCGCCCCAACTGGTCAGCAGCACCAGGCAGGTGGAGGCGGCCGCGAGCAGGATCGCGCCGAGCACGTCGAGGCGGCCCCTCGCGGCGGGCTTGGGCAGCTTCAGGACGAGCGTGACGACGAGCAGCGTGACGAGCCCGAAGGGCACGTTGAAGTAGAAGCACCAGCGCCAGGACGCATGGTCGGTGAAGAAGCCGCCGAGCAGGGGGCCCGCGACCGAGGCGAGGCCGAACGCGGCGCCGATCAGGCCCATGTAGCGGCCGCGCTGCCGGGGCGGCACGATGTCCGCCATGATCGCCTGAACGCCGATCATGAGGCCGCCCGCGCCGACGCCCTGGATCGCGCGGAAGGCGATGAGCTGGTCCATCGTCCGTGACCAGCCGGCGAGCGCCGAGCCGATGACGAAGACGACGATCGCGAACTGGAAGACGCCCTTGCGGCCGAAGAGGTCGCCGAGCTTGCCGTAGATGGGCAGGCCGATGGTGGCGGTCAGCAGGTAGGCGGTGATCGCCCAGGACATCTTGTCCAGGCCGTGCAGCTCACCGACGATCTTCGGGAGCGCCGTGGCGACGATCATCTGCTCCAGGGCGGCGAGCAGCAGGGCCAGCATCAGCCCGACGAAGACCATCCGCACCCGGCCCGGACTGAGCCCGTCCGCCGCCGTCGGACCGGGGTCCTGGGGCGGTGCCTGGCCCGCGCCCTGATCCGTCTTTGTCAGGGGCACGTCGGCCGCCTCGCCGTCCTGCTCGGCGGCCTTCACCAGCGTCGTCCCGCCCACGTACTGCTCCCCTCGTCGCACCTGCGCCGCCCATTTCTCGCATTACGCGACAACTGTGAGCAAGCGCGACGAGTCGCCCTTATGCGGGGGCTCACGGACGTAAGCGCCGGTCGGAGCCCTACGGCGTACAACGGCGTCGAGCGGAAAACCACTCGAAACGGTGAGCGGGAGAACAACCCTGATGGGTTACACGGGAGTTGGGCCGCCGAGTGATCCCGGCGGCCCGTACGCGCGCGGGGCTACTTCTCCAGCTCGGCGGCGAGCTTGCCGAGCACAGTGTCGTAGATCCGTCCGAGGCCCTTGGGCGCGAAGGTCTTCTCGAAGAAGCCGCCGATGCCGCCCGCGCCGTTCCACACGGTGGAGACGACCACGCGGGACTGGCCCTCGCCGGCCGGGGTCACGCGCCAGGTCGTGACCATGGAGGAGTTGCGGTCCTTCTCGACCAGTTCGCCGTCGGTGGGCTCGCTGACCTCCAGGAGGCAGTCGCGGATCCGCTTGCTGGTGGCCTGCAGCTTCCAGTGCACGAGGGTGCCCTCGCCGTCGCCGCCCTCGCGCACCTCGTACTCGCTGAAGTGCTCCGAAAGCAGCTTCTCGCGCGTGCCGTTGTAGTCGGCCAGCGCGTCGAAGACGTCGTCCGGCTTCGCCGCGATGATCCGCTCCGTGGTCGCCTCGACCTGCGCCATTGCACTTCCTCCAGCACTTGGTTTCTCGGGGGTTCGCGGAAAGCCAACCACCCTGTGCACCGGCCTCCCAAATCGGGTCCTCGCTCAGACGGGCAGCAGCCGCAGCGAGATCCACAGTGCGAGGGTCGACAGGACGAGGGCGGCGGGGGTGGTGAGCAGCCCGAGCCGGGTGAACTCCTTGAGGTCGACGTCGTGTTCGTGCTGATGCGCGATGCGGCGCCACAGGAGGGTGGCGAGGGATCCCGCGTAAGTGAGGTTGGGCCCGATGTTCACGCCGATCAGCACGGCGAGGACGGCACCGGGCCCTGACGGCGCGGCCAGCGGGACCAGCGCGAGGACGGCGGGCAGGTTGTTGATCAGGTTGGCGAGCAGCGCGGCGACGGCGGCCGTGCCGAGCAGCGCGGGCAGGGCGGTGCCGTCCGGCAGGACCTTCCCGAGCGCGTCGCCCAGGCCGTTGTCGACGACGGCCCTGACGACCACGCCGAGGGCGAGCACAAAGGCGAGGAACGGCAGCGAGGCCGCGCGCAGGATCGCCACCGGTGTCGTACGACGGCGTACGAGAGCCCGTACGCCGAGGACGGCCGCCCCTGCCGCTGCCGCCCAGGCCGGGTCGACGCCGACGGCGGAGGCCACCGCGAACCCGGCGAGTGTGGCGGCGACGGTCGCCAGGGCGAACAGCGGCATCCGCGGCGGCTCCGCGGTCTCGGCACCCTCGGCGGGGGCGTCGAGGTCCGCGGCGAAGAAGCGCCGGAAGACGGCGTACTCGACGGCGACGGCCACCAGCCAGGGCAGCGTCATGAGCAGCGCGAAGCGCGTGAAGCTCAGCCCGGTCGCGGTGAACGCGAGGAGGTTCGTCAGGTTCGACACGGGCAGCAGCAGCGACGCCGTGTTGGACAGATGGGCGGCGGCGTAGACGTGCGGCCCGGGTCGGGCGCCCATGCGTGCGGCCGTGGCGAAGACGACCGGGGTCAGCAGGACCACGGTGGCGTCCAGGCTCAGGGCCGCGGTGATCACCGAGGCGAGCCCGAACACGGCGGTGAGCAGCCGCCGAGGGCGCCCCGCGGCACGGCGTGCCATCCAGGTCCCGCAGGCGTGGAAGAGCCCCTCGTCGGCGCAGAGCTTGGCGAGCACCAGGACGGCGGCGAGGAAGCCGATCACGGGGCCGAGCCGCGCCGCCTCCTCCCGCACCTCGTCGAGCGGAATGGCCCCGGACGCGATCACGGCACCGGCGACGGGCACGGCGAAGGCGGCCTCGGGCCAGCGGAAGGGGCGGACGACCGCGCAGACCAGGACCACGGCCAGGGCGACGACGGACAGGGACTCGACGAGCATGGCTCCGATCATGCATCGCGCGTCCGCGCCGCCCCACGCCGGGCGGGGGCTCGTGGTTCAGGTCCGCGCGATCTCAGGCGTGCGAGAGCGGAATGACGGTCCTGTACTTGCCGCCGGGCGTCTGACGGGGCGGTTCCCCGGCGCGCTCGACGGCGACGTCGGCGACCCCCTGGTCGGCGAGCAGGCCGGTCAGCTCCTGGTGGACGGCGCGCCACACCCGCTCGGGGTCGACGCCCTCGGCCAGGTGCATACGGACCCGCAGGGTCGCCGGGGCGGTCTGCTCGACCTGGAACACCTCGACGCCGGGCGTGCGGTCGATGAGCGTGCCGAAGGACAGCGGGGGGATGTCGACGCCCTCGCCCCGCCCGGTGGGGAAGGTGAGCACGTCGCCGGCGCGGCCCTGGACGCGGAGCGCGGGCAGCGGGTCGCCGCACGGGCAGGGGTCGGGCCTGAGCAGGACGCTGTCGCCGAGGTCGTAGCGCAGGAAGGGCTGTACGCGGTTGGCGAGGTTGGTGAGCAGGACGGTGTGCGAGAACCGTCCCGGCGGGGTGGGGCTGTGGTCGGCCTCGACCGGTTCGAGGACGGCCCAGTCGCTGTTGACGTGGTACCAGCCCTCGGCGCAGCTGTTGCTGAGGTAGGTGCACTCGGTCGCGCCGTAGATCGTGCGGACCGTGCTGCCGAAGGCGTTAGCGATGCGGGCGGTGTCCTGCGCGGTCATCGTCTCGCCCGCGGGCTGGATCAGCAGCGGGTCGATGCGCAGGCGGCCCGCCTCCCGCTCGGCGGCGAGCAGCGTGATCACGCCCGCGTAGCCGATGAGGACGGCGGGGCGGTAGGCGTTGAGGCGGGCGACCAGCTCGGGCATCGGCACGTGCACCGAGAAGGCGCGGACCAGCTTGCCGCGCACGGCGGACTCGCGGACCGTGCGGGAGTACCCGGCGTAGCCGACGTAGTGCCCGCCGGTGGCCACGAGTTGGGCGAAGCGCCCGCCGCGGACGGCGGCCCTCAGGGTGCCTGCCGTGCCCAGGCAGGAGGTGAGGGCGCGGGTGCCGAGCGCGGCGCCCACGTTCATGGACCGGTCGTCGAGCACGAACAGGCCGCGCCGTCCGCTGGTCCCCGAGGTGGTGGCCACCAGGTACTTGCCGAGGAATCGCTGTCCGATGAGGTCGGGGTCGCCGGTGAAGGCGCGCACCTTCTGCAGGGTGATGTCGCGGTCGGTCGCCCAGTCGTCGAAGTGCTCCATCAGCCGCTTCTTGTCGGTGACGGGTAACAGCGCCGGGTCCGTCACCCGCTCGGGCAGGCCGCGGTACAGCTCGCGACAGTGGGGCGACGCGGCGCGCGCGTGGGCGACGAGGTGGGCGAGGCGCTCGCGCTGCCGCCGGGCGATCGCGGGCATGCCTTCCTTGCGGGCCAGTCGGATGTCCCGGCCCAGCCACGACATGGTGTCGGTCATCGTTGCGCACTCCTTCGGGTGGCGGGCCCCGCCGACAGGCCGACCTGCCCGAGGACCGCGTGGAAGTAGGCCTCGATCTCGTCCGCCCCTGTGGTGTCGGGGCGGGAGGCGAGGTGCTGCAGTGCCGCGCCGCTGAGCATCTGCCGCAGGACCTCGGGGTCGCTGCCCGGGGGCAACTGCCCGGCCGCGCGGGCGCGTTCGAGGGCGGTGAGCACCGCCGTGTCGCGGTGGCGGCCGTGGGCCTCGTGGTATGCGCGCAGCAGTTCGGGGAGGTCGTCCACCGTGCCGTAGAGGCGGCGGATCAGGCGGCGGGCCCGGGGGTTGCCGAGGTGTTCCGCCCACTCCGCGACCATGCCGTCGAGGTCGGCCCGGTCCAGCGAGTCCGCGGCCACGTCCCGGTACTCCCACTCGATCGCCCGCACCAGCAGGTCGGTCGGGGTCGGGAAGCGCCGGTACACGGTCGCGCGGGTGACCCCGGCGCGGCGGGCGACCTGCTCGATGCTGAGGAGCGCCGCGCCGCGCTCGATGAGCAGGTCGAGCGCGGCGGCGAGGATCGCCTCGTCCGCCTCTCGACTGCGGGGGCGGCCCGGGGGTCGCGTGGCGGTGCGGCTCTCGTCGCCATTTTCATCTCCGTCGAGCGTCACCCGAAAAACAATACGACACAGCTCTGTATTGTATCTAGCCGCACGATCAAGTGAACACGTGTTCTATTCTGTGGTCGGAGCTACAGAGGAGGCGTCATGCGCTGGGAGAATCTCTCCGACGGGCCGCGTCAGGGCACCACGGACGCCGCGCTCTTCGGCGCGGACGTGGTCACCACGCGAACGTTCGACACCCCTGAGTTCAGGGGGATCACCTTCCACGAGATCCGTGCCAAGTCGATCGTGAACCGTGTGCCGGGGGCGTCCCGCATGCCGTTCGAGTGGACGGTCAACCCCTATCGGGGGTGCACGCACGCGTGCGTCTACTGCTTCGCGCGCAAGACGCACAGCTACCTCGACCTGGACACCGGCCTCGGCTTCGACAGCCAGATCGTCGTCAAGGTCAACGCCGCCGAGCTGCTGCGGCGCCACCTCGCCTCGCCGCGCTGGCACGGCGACCACATCGCCATGGGCACGAACGTGGACTGCTACCAGCGGGCGGAGGGCCGCTACCGCCTGATGCCGGGGATCATCGCGGCGCTGCGCGACCAGGGGAACCCCTTCTCGATCCTGACCAAGGGCACGCTGATCCTGCGCGACCTCGACCTGCTGCGGCAGGCGGCCGCCGTGACCGACGTCGGGATCTCCGTGTCCGTGGGCTTCACCGACCACGAACTGTGGCGCACCGTCGAGCCGGGCACGCCCGCCCCCGAGCGCCGCCTGGACGTCGTACGCACCCTGACCGAGCACGGCATCGGCTGCGGGGTCCTGATGGCGCCCGTCATCCCCTTCCTCGGCGACCACCCCGACCAGTTGCGCGCCACGGTGCGGGCCGTCGCCGCGTCGGGCGCCACCTCGGTGACGCCCCTCGTGCTGCATCTGCGGCCGGGCGCACGCGAGTGGTTCATGGCGTGGGTCGCACGGCACCACCCCCATCTGGTGCGGCGGTACGAACGGCTGTACGCGGAGGGCGCCTACGCCCCCAAGTGGTACCAGCGCCGCATCACCCGCCATGTGCACGAGCTGGCCGAGGAGTTCGGCATCGGCCCCACGCGCGCGGGTGCCGCGCGGCGGATCCGCGTCCGCGAGGAACCGGAGCCCGCGGCGGGCCCCACCCAGCTCACGCTTCTGTAGGCCGCCCGACGGATCTCCCCGTGAACCTCCTCCGGAAGCGCTTCCCCTTTCGGGTCATCCCTCGGCCGAACCCGCCCTCCCCCGCCGGGCTTCCGGAACGATGCGTCCGGGGTCGTGGCAGGCACGTGCCCCGCCCCGTAGCCCCAGCCCCGGGAGGCCGGATGAAGAAGCGCGCCGTCGCACTCGGCTCGGTCGCCGCCGTGGTGGCCGCGGCCCTCACGGCGGTGCCGCACGCCGCTTCCGCCACGAGCACCGCGCTCACGTGGAAGAAGTGCGCCACCAAGGACCGACCGACGCTCCAGTGCGCGTCGTTGGAGGTCCCGCTGGACCACGACCGTCCGCACGGCGAGCGGATCGCCCTCGCC
The DNA here is from genome assembly GCF_040647455.1 of Streptomyces sp. NPDC041068. Taxonomy (NCBI): domain Bacteria; kingdom Bacillati; phylum Actinomycetota; class Actinomycetes; order Kitasatosporales; family Streptomycetaceae; genus Streptomyces; species Streptomyces sp. NPDC041068. Next base: position 224,863 of record NZ_JBEZCG010000002.1, on the reverse strand, counting down.
CTGTCCCGCGTCCCGCACACCGCGAAGACCTTCCAGGGGCCGCTCCTGGTGAACCCCGGCGGACCCGGCGGCAGCGGCCTGGCCATGGCGGGACCCTTCGCCGACGCGCTGCCGAAGAAGGTCGCGGCGCAGTACGACGTCATCGGCTTCGACCCCCGCGGCGTCGGAAAGAGCGAGCCCGCGCTGAACTGCCGCCCCGGGCACTTCTCCCCCACACGCCCCACCACCGTCCCGGCCACGCCCGCCCTGGAAGAGGCCAACGTCGACAGGGCACGGGCGTTCGCGCGGGCGTGTGCCGCGAAGTACGCGGATGTCCTGCCGTTCATCGACACCGTCAGCGCGGCGAAGGACCTGGACGCCATCCGCACCGCACTGGGCGCACGCCGCATCAACTACTTCGGCTACTCGTACGGCACTTACCTGGGCGCGGTCTACGCCAAGCTCCACCCGCACCGGGTGCGCCGCATGGCACTCGACTCCCTGGTCGACCCGACCGGCACCTGGTACGCGAACAACCTCCGCCAGGACTATGCCTTCGACGCCCGCCACAAGGCGCTCATGGCCTGGATCGCCCGCCACGACACCACGTACGAACTGGGCAAGGACCCCGCGAAGGTCGAGGCCAGGTGGTACGCGATGCGCAAGGCGCTCGCCGAGAAGCCCGCGGGCAGGAAGGTGGGCCCCGCCGAACTGGAGGACACCTTCCTCCCCGGCGGCTACTTCAACGGCTACTGGCCCCACCTGGCCGAGGCGTTCGCGGCGTACGTGAACCGCGGCAAGAGCGCCCCGCTCGTCGAGGCGTACGAGAACCTCGGCGCGGTCGACGCCGCCGGCGAGAACGGCTACAGCGTCTACACGGCCGTGCAGTGCGGGGACGCCGCGTGGCCGCGCGACTGGCGGACGTGGCGTGAGGACAACGACGCGGTGCACGCGAAGGCGCCGTTCTCGACCTGGAACAACGCCTGGTACAACGCCCCGTGCGCGTTCTGGCCCACGCGCGCCCTGACCCCGCCGGACGTCGGCAACTCCGCGCTGCCGCCGGTCCTGATGTTCCAGGCGACCGGCGACCCCGCCACCCCCTACGACGGCGCCCTCACCCTGCACCGCAAGCTGCGCGGCTCCCGCCTGGTGGTCGAGCGGGGCGGCGGCAACCACGGCGTCACGCTGAGCGGGAACGCCTGCCTGGACCAGCACTTGGCGGACTACCTGGCCACCGGCGAGGTACCGGTCGGCGGCGGCGGGATCGACGCGGTGTGCGAGGCGCTGCCCGACCCCGAGCCGCCGAGCGGCAAGGACGGGGCGTCCGGGACCGGGCGCGGGGCACTGTCAGTGCCATGGTCCACCATGGGGGCATGAGCCGACTGACCCACATCAGCGCCCCCGAGGGCGTCGCCCCCGCCACCGCGTACACGCACGTCGTGATGGGGACAGGCCGATTCGTGGCGATATCGGGCCAGTTGGCCCTCGACGAGCAGGGCAAGCCGGTCGGCGTGGGCGACGCGGCGGCGCAGGCCCACCAGGTCTTCGAGAACCTGCGGCGCTGCCTCGCGGCGGCGGGCGCGACCTTCGACGACGTCGTGAAGCTGACGTATTTCGTGACGGACATGGCCCACATGGCGGCGGTGCGCGCCGCCCGGGACGCCTTCCTGGACCCCGAGCGCCTCCCCGCGTCCTCGGCGGTGCAGGTCGCCTCGCTGGTCGCCCCCGAATTCCTGATGGAGATCGAGGCGTTCGCGGTGGTGGCCGAGTAGATGTCCGACCTGCGCATCCGGACGATGACCGAGGCCGACTGCGAGGCCGTGGCCGGACTCCGCGTCCTCGGCTGGCAGTCGGCGTACGCGGATCTGATGCCCCGGTCGTTCCTGGCCGCGCTCAGCGTGGAGGACGGCGCGGCCGACCTGCGCGAGCGGCTCGCGCGGGGCAGCGCCGCCACGGTGGACCTGATCGCCGAGCGGGCGGACCGCACCGTCGGCTGGGCCGCCTTCGGCCCGGCGCGCGACGACGACCTCCCGCCGGGCGAGGCCGAGTTGTACGCGTTGTACGCCCACCCGGAGCACTACTCCACGGGCGTGGGCCGCGCCCTCACCGAGGAGTGCGTGACCCGCTGCACGGCTTCCGGCCACCCGCGGCTGCGCCTGTGGGTCGTCGAGGGCAACGCCCGCGCCCGCCGTTTCTACGAGCGCGCGGGCTTCGCACCGGACGGCGCCCTCGCCCCCCAGACGGTGGGGGACATGCCCGTGCCCGAGCTCCGCTACAGCCGCGACCTGCGCTGAGCCGCGGCCGCCTCACTCCGGCAGCCGCGCCAGCGCCGCCGAGGCCGCGGCCGCGAGACGGGGGTGGGCGCGTGCCGCCGTCAGGACCGGTCTGGCCCGGCCGTCCCCGAGCGCGCCGAGCCCCTCCACGCACGCGAGCGCGATCTTGCCGAAAGGATCGTGCGGCGCGAGCCTGCGCTCCAGCGTGGTGATCAGCGCGGGCACGGACTCCGGGGCACGCAACTCCGTGAGCAGACGCACCGGGTGCAGGGCGTAGGCGACGCGGAGCTCATTGGTCGCGAGGGCGGCCGCCGCGCGCGCCGTGCGCGGGTCGCCGAGCCGCGCCAGGGCGTAGGCCGCGGCGGCGCAGCGCGGCGGATCGCGGTGGTTGAGGAGCAGGACGAGGGCCTCGAAGGCCCTGCGGTCGCCGGCGACTCCGAGCCTGACGGCCGCCAACTCCCGCGCCCACAAGGGCTGCCCGGGCGACACGAGCACTTCGGCGAGCTCGTCGAGGTCGTCGGCGCCGATCAGCCTCTCGTACTCCTTACCCCCTCCCGACTCACCGCGTAAACGTTCCGTCACCGTCCGCAACTCCTGATCCATGGCCGCGAGCCTAAGCCTTACCCAGCGGTCGCGATGTAGATCACAGACATCGGACAACATCGAGGGCTGGCGCGCTCATTACTCGCGGGTTAATCTCAGGTGAGCGGGGCACACTCCCCTCAAGTACTTCCTCGCGACGGCCTGGTGACGCAGCCGTCGCGGATGCAGGTCGGTTCGGTACCTCAGGTACCTCTCAGTACGACATGGCTCCGGGACAGAGCCGGTCGGTTCCTTCACCGGGCGCTGCCCTCGCGCCGCCCGGGGCACGAGACCCACCACTTTCCGCACGCCGCACGGCCGTTGGCCGTCCCGCGTGCGCCCCTCAGTCGTCACCCTCTTCCTTCCTGGAGTCCTCGCATGGACGCTCCCTTGAACACCGTCGCCGTCATCGGCCTGGGCACGATGGGCACCGGCATCGCCGAGGTCCTGGCCCGCGCGGGCCGCGAGGTCATCGGCATCGACATCAGCCAGGCCGCGGCCACCCGGGCGGTCGCCGCCCTGGAGGTCTCGACCGCCCGCGCCGTGCGCCGCGAGCGGCTCACCGACCAGGAGAGGCGCGACACCCTCGCCCGCTTCCGCACCTTCACCGACCTGCAGGCCGCGGCCGACGCCGACCTGGTGATCGAGGTCGCCCCGGAGTCGTACGAGATCAAGCAGCAGATCGTCCGCGAGCTCGACTCGGTCGTGCGCCCGGACACGATCATCGCGACCGGCACCAACGCCCTGTCCGTGACCCGCCTGGCCGCCGAATCGGCCCGCCCCGAGCGCGTGTTGGGCCTGCACTTCTTCAACCCGGCGCCCGCGATGAAGCTCGTCGAGGTCGTCTCGTCCGTGCTCACCGCGCCCACCGCCGTCGCCGCGGTCACCGAGCTTGCCCACGCCCTCGGCAAGGAGCCCGTGGCGGTCGGCGACCGGCCCGGCTTCGTCGCCGACGGCCTGCTCTTCGGCTACCTCAACCAGGCCGCCGCGATGTACGAGGCGAAGTACGCCTCCCGCGAGGACATCGACGCCGCGATGAAGCTGGGCTGCGGCCTGCCGATGGGCCCGCTCGCGCTGCTCGACCTGATCGGCGTGGACACCGCCCGCACCGTCCTGGACGCCATGTACGCGGAGTCCCGCGACCGTCTGCACGCCCCCGCGCCCGTCCTCAAGCAGCTCAGCGAGGCGGGCCTGACCGGACGCAAGTCGGGCCGCGGCTTCTACACGTACGCCGAGCCGGGCAGCGCGGAGGTGGTGCGCGACGCGCTGACCCCGCTGGAGGGCGAGCGGCGCACGCCGGGCCGGGCGGTGCGCGCGGTCGGCGTCGCGGGCTCCGGCACGATGGCGTCCGGCATCGCGGAGGTCTTCGCCAAGGCCGGGTACGACGTGGTGCTCGCCGCGCGCAGCGAGGAGAAGGCGCAGATCGCCAAGTCCCGTATCGGCACGTCGCTTTCGCGCTCCGTCGACAAGGGACGGATGACCGCCGAGTCCGCGGCGGAGACCCTGGAGCGGATCACTCCGGCCGGTTCGTACGACGCGTTCGCCGATGTCGATCTCGCGCTCGAGGCCATCGCCGAGGACCTGGAGGTCAAGCAGCAGCTGTTCGCGACGCTCGACAAGGTCTGCAAGCCGGGCGCGATCCTCGCGACGACGACGTCCTCGCTGCCGGTCGTCGCCTGCGCCCGCGCCACCTCGCGCCCGCGCGACGTGATCGGCATGCACTTCTTCAACCCGGCCCCGGCGATGAAGCTCGTCGAGGTGGTCCGCACCGTGCTGACCGCGGACGACGTGCACGCCACCGTCCGGGAGGTCTGCACGGCGATCCGCAAGCACCCGGTGGACTGCGGGGACCGCGCGGGCTTCATCGTGAACGCGCTGCTCTTCCCGTACCTGAACAACGCGATCAAGATGGTCGAGGAGCACTACGCCTCGCTCGACGACATCGACGCCGCGATGAAGCTCGGCGGCGGCTACCCCATGGGCCCCTTCGAGCTCCTGGACGTCGTCGGCCTGGATGTCTCGCTGGCCATCGAGAAGGTCCTGCACCGCGAGTTCCGCGACCCGGGCCTGGCCCCCGCGCCGCTGCTCGAGCACCTGGTGGCCGCGGGCTGCCTCGGCCGCAAGACGGGCCGTGGCTTCCGCGAATATGCCCGCCGCTGAGCCCTCCGAGGGACTCCTGGGCGTACGGACGGACTGGGGCGGGCTGCTCGATCCCACGGGCGGCCCCGTCCCGCAGGAGCAACGCGGCGCGCATATGCAGTACGTTCATGGCATGTCCAAGGCCGCCAAGTCCTCACGTAACGCCACCCCCGACGCTCCGGAGAGCGCCGCGGGCAGCCGTGCCGCAGCCCAACGGCTCAAGATGCGCCGGGAGCTGGCGGCGGCGGCCATGGAGCTCTTCGCGTCCAAGGGGTACGAGGCGACGACGGTCGACGAGATCGCCGCCGCCGCGGGCGTCGCCCGCCGGACCTTCTTCCGGCACTTCCGCTCCAAGGAAGAGGCGATCTTCCCGGACCACGACGACACCCTGATCCGCGCGGAGGCGGTGCTGAACGCGGCCCCGCCCCACGAGCACCCGCTGGACACGGTGTGCCGCGGCATCAAGGAAGTCATGAAGATGTACGCGGCGCAGCCCTCCGTCTCCGTGGAGCGCTACCGCCTGACCCGCGAGGTCCCCACGCTCCGCGAGCGCGAGATCGCCTCCGTGGCCCGGTACGAGCGGCTTTTCACCCGCTATCTCCTGGGCCACTTCGACGAGCAGGCCCACCACGACGGCAACGACGACCCGCTGCTCGCCGAGGTGGCCGCCTCCGCGGTCGTCACGGCCCACAACCACGTCCTGCGCCGCTGGCTGCGGGCCGGCGGCCAGGGCGACGTGGAGACCCATCTGGACCACGCCTTCGCGATCGTCCGCCGCACCTTCGGCACGGGCATCGGCGCGGGCCGCGACACCTCGCCCACGGCGGCCCCCGCGGCGGTCTCCGCGCAGGGTGAGGTCCTCGTCACCGTCGCCCGCACGGACGCACCGCTGGACGAGGTCATGCGCACCATCGAGAAGGCGCTGCGGGAGCGTTCGTAACCGTCGATCACCGGCTTCGCCGGGTTCGTCCTCAAGCGCTGGACGGGCTGGAATATCCAGCCCGTCCAGCGCTTTTCGCATGCTCGGCAGCGCCACGCGGCGCGGCGCGCAAGGCCCTGACCTGCACTGATCGATCATCGGTCAAAAAATATTGGCACCCAGTGTCTTGCCCACTGGCACGCGGTGCCATACGTTGATGTTGTCCGGGCGGCCGGCGTGCAGAGATCATCCGTACGTCGGCTGTCCCCTCAAGCCACGGCTTGTGCGCCCGGACGCCTGCGTCACAGGCACCTCCCACGCCCCACCAAGGCGTTGCCGAGCACCACCCTTCGCCGAACCGACGGCACACCTCCACAGCACCATCAGCACCCCGACGTAACCCTCAAGACAGCGCTCCCGCAGGGCGCTTCTTCGCCGGAGGCAAAACCGTGAAGGAAATCCTGGACGCGATTCAGTCGCAGGACGCCAAGTCCGCCGACTTCGCCGCTCTCCCCCTGCCCGACTCGTACCGCGCGATCACCGTGCACAAGGACGAGACGGAGATGTTCGCGGGCCTGGACACCCGCGACAAGGACCCCCGCAAGTCCCTCCACCTGGACGAGGTGCCGGTCCCCGAACTCGGCCCGGGCGAGGCACTGGTGGCCGTCATGGCCTCCTCGGTGAACTACAACTCCGTGTGGACCTCGATCTTCGAGCCGCTGTCGACCTTCGGCTTCCTGGAGCGGTACGGCAGGCTCAGCGAGCTCACCAAGCGCCACGACCTGCCGTACCACGTCATCGGCTCCGACCTCGCGGGCGTCGTGCTGCGCACCGGCCCCGGCGTGAACTCCTGGAAGCCCGGTGACGAGGTCGTCGCGCACTGCCTGAGCGTCGAGTTGGAGTCCAGCGACGGCCACAACGACACGATGCTCGACCCCGAGCAGCGCATCTGGGGCTTCGAGACCAACTTCGGCGGCCTCGCCGAGATCGCCCTCGTCAAGTCCAACCAGCTCATGCCGAAGCCGGACCACCTGAGCTGGGAGGAGGCCGCCGCTCCCGGCCTGGTGAACTCCACCGCGTACCGCCAGCTGGTGTCCCGCAACGGCGCCGGCATGAAGCAGGGCGACAACGTCCTGATCTGGGGCGCGAGCGGTGGACTCGGCAGCTACGCAACGCAGTTCGCGCTCGCGGGCGGCGCCAACCCCATCTGCGTCGTCTCCAGCGAGCAGAAGGCAGACATCTGCCGCTCGATGGGCGCCGAGGCGATCATCGACCGCAGCGCCGAGGGCTACAAGTTCTGGAAGGACGAGCGCACCCAGGACCCGAAGGAGTGGAAGCGCTTCGGCAAGCGCATCCGTGAGTTCACCGGCGGCGAGGACATCGACATCGTCTTCGAGCACCCCGGCCGCGAGACCTTCGGCGCCAGCGTCTACGTCACCCGCAAGGGCGGCACCATCACCACCTGCGCCTCCACTTCGGGCTACATGCACGAGTACGACAACCGCTACCTGTGGATGTCCCTGAAGCGCATCATCGGCTCGCACTTCGCCAACTACCGCGAGGCGTGGGAGGCCAACCGCCTGATCGCCAAGGGCAAGATCCACCCCACCCTCTCCAAGGTCTACTCGCTGGAGGAGACGGGACAGGCGGCCCACGACGTCCACCGCAACGCCCACCAGGGCAAGGTCGGCGTCCTCGCGCTCGCCCCCAAGGAGGGCCTGGGAGTGCGCGACCCGGAGACGCGGGCCAAGCACATCGACGCCATCAACCGCTTCCGGAACGTCTGACCCCTCTAGGAGCACCGGAACATGACAGAGCGTCAGAAGGACCGGCCGTGGCTCATGCGGACCTACGCCGGTCACTCCACGGCCGAGGCGTCCAACGAGCTGTACCGACGCAACCTCGCCAAGGGGCAGACGGGCCTCTCGGTCGCGTTCGACCTGCCCACGCAGACCGGCTACGACCCCGACCACATCCTCGCCCGCGGCGAGGTCGGCCGGGTCGGCGTGCCGGTCTCGCACCTCGGTGACATGCGACGCCTGTTCCAGGACATCCCCCTGGAGCAGATGAACACCTCGATGACGATCAACGCCACGGCCATGTGGCTCCTGGCGCTCTATCAGGTGGTCGCGGAGGAGCAGGGCGCGGACATCACCAGTCTCCAGGGGACGACGCAGAACGACATCGTCAAGGAGTACCTCTCGCGCGGGACGCACGTCTTCCCGCCGGGTCCGTCCCTGCGCCTCACCACCGACATGATCACGTACACGGTGGCGAACATCCCCAAGTGGAACCCCATCAACATCTGCAGCTACCACCTCCAGGAGGCGGGGGCCACTCCGGTCCAGGAGATCGCGTACGCGATGTCCACCGCCATCGCGGTTCTCGATGCCGTACGCGACTCCGGGCAGGTCCCCGAGGAGAAGTTCGGGGACGTCGTGGCCCGCATCTCCTTCTTCGTGAACGCGGGTGTCCGCTTCATCGAGGAGATGTGCAAGATGCGGGCGTTCGGGCGGATCTGGGAGCAGATCACGCGCGAGCGGTACGGCATCGAGAACCCGAAACAGCGCCGCTTCCGCTACGGCGTGCAGGTCAACTCCCTGGGCCTGACCGAGGCCCAGCCGGAGAACAACGTCCAGCGCATCGTCCTGGAGATGCTGGCCGTCACGCTCTCCAAGGACGCACGCGCGCGCGCCGTGCAACTCCCCGCCTGGAACGAGGCGTTGGGGCTCCCCCGCCCCTGGGACCAGCAGTGGTCCCTGCGCATCCAGCAGGTTCTCGCCCACGAGAGCGACCTGTTGGAGTACGAGGACATCTTCGCCGGGTCGCACGTCATCGAGAAGAAGGTCGACGAGCTGGTCTCCGAGTCGCTCGCCGAGATCGACCGGATCCAGGAGATGGGCGGCGCGATGGCCGCCGTCGAGTCGGGCTACCTCAAGTCCCAGCTCGTCTCCTCGCACGCCGAGCGCCGGGCCAGGATCGAGGCCGGCGACGAGAAGATCGTCGGCGTGAACGTGTACGAGTCGACCGAGCCGAACCCGCTCACCGCCGACCTGGACGCCGCGATCATGACGGTGGACCACGCGGTCGAGGCGAAGGTCGTGCGGGCCATCGGCGACTGGCGCACCACGCGCCAGGAGTCATCGGACCGGCAGGGCATGGGCGACCCGTACCACTTCCCGACCACCCAGCAGGCCCTGGAGCGGCTCAAGGAGGCGGCCGAGGGGACGGAGAACCTCATGGCGGCCACCCTGGAGTGCGCCCGCGCCGGGGTCACCACCGGCGAGTGGGCGGGGGCGCTGCGCGAGGTCTTCGGCGAGTTCCGCGCACCCACCGGCGTCTCGTCGGCGCCGGTCGCGGTGACCGCCGAGGAGGGCACGCCGCTGGCCGAGGTCCGGCGGAAGGTCGACCGCACGGCCGACGAGCTCGGCGGCAGGCTCCGTCTCCTCGTCGGCAAGCCGGGCCTGGACGGCCACTCCAACGGCGCCGAACAGATCGCCGTGCGGGCCCGCGACGCCGGGTTCGAGGTGGTCTACCAGGGCATCCGGCTCACCCCGGAGCAGATCGTGTCCGCCACGCTCGCCGAGGACGTGCACTGCGTCGGCCTGTCGATCCTGTCCGGGTCGCACGCCGAACTCGTGCCCGACGTCCTGGACCGGCTGCGCGAGGCGGGCGCCACCGACATCCCCGTGATCGTCGGTGGCATCATCCCCAACGCCGACGCCGAGGACCTGAAGCGTGCGGGTGTCGCCGCCGTCTTCACGCCCAAGGACTTCGGCATCACGGAGATCATCGGCCGTATCGTCGACGAGATCCGGAAAGCGAACAACCTCGACCCTCTGGAGGTCCCCGCATGACCGCGCCGATCAACCGCCTTCGCCCGCGACGCTCCTGTCTCGCGGTCCCGGGAAGCAACCCCCGCTTCCTGGAGAAGGCCCAGGGCCTCCCCGCCGACCAGGTCTTCCTGGACCTGGAGGACGCGTGTGCGCCGCTCGCCAAGCCGGAGGCGCGCCACACCATCGTCAAGTTCCTCAACGAGGGCGACTGGACGGGCAAGACGCGGGTCGTGCGCGTGAACGACTGGACGACGGAGTGGACGTACCGCGACGTCGTCACGGTGGTCGAGGGCGCGGGCCAGAACCTCGACTGCATCATGCTGCCGAAGGTCCAGACGGCCGACCAGATCGTCGCCCTCGACCTGCTCCTGACCCAGATCGAGAAGACGATGGGCTTCGAGGTCGGCAAGATCGGCATCGAGGCGCAGATCGAGAACGCGCAGGGCCTCAACAACGTCAACGCGATCGCCGAGGCATCGCAGCGCGTGGAGACGATCATCTTCGGCCCGGCCGACTTCATGGCGTCCATCAACATGAAGTCCCTGGTCGTCGGCGAGCAGCCGCCCGGCTACCCGGCCGACGCCTACCACTTCATCCTGATGAAGATCCTGATGGCCGCCCGCGCCAACAACCTCCAGGCGATCGACGGCCCCTACCTCCAGATCAAGAACGTCGACGGCTACCGCGAGGTCGCGAACCGCGCCGCCGCGCTCGGCTTCGACGGCAAGTGGGTCCTGCACCCCGGCCAGGTCGAGGCGGCCAACGAGGTCTTCTCGCCTTCCCAGGAGGACTTCGACCACGCCGAGCTGATCCTGGACGCGTACGAGTACTACACGTCCGAGGCGGGCGGCAAGAAGGGCTCGGCGATGCTCGGCGACGAGATGATCGACGAGGCGAGCCGGAAGATGGCGCTCGTCATCTCCGGGAAGGGCCGTGCGGCGGGCATGCAGCGCACGTCCAAGTTCGAGGCTCCGGAGGCGTAGGGCACATGCAGTTCGGCCGCACTTACGAAGAGTTCGAGATCGGCGCCGTGTACAAGCACTGGCCCGGCAAGACGGTCACCGAGTACGACGACCACCTCTTCTGTCTGCTCACCATGAACCACCACCCCCTCCACATGGACACCAACTATGCGGAGAAGACGACGGACTTCGGGAAGAACGTCGTCGTGGGCAACTACATCTACTCGCTGCTCCTCGGCATGTCCGTCCCGGACGTCTCCGGGAAGGCCATCGCCAATCTGGAGATCGAGTCGCTCAAGCACGTGGCACCGACCTTCCACGGCGACACGATCTACGGCGAGACGACCGTCCTCGACAAGACGCCGTCGAGGTCCAAGAGCGACCGCGGGATCGTCCACGTGGAGACCAAGGGCTACAAGCAGGACGGCACGCTGGTCTGCGTGTTCCGCCGCAAGGTGATGGTGCCCACCGAGACGTACATCAAGGAGCGCGGCGGCGAACAGCCCGGCCGCCCGGAGCTGAAGCAGCAGGAGAAGTAGCCATGAGCCGACTCGCGCAGACCGCCGGTCTCACCGACATCCAGCAGGAGATCCTGTCCACCGTCCGGGACTTCGTCGACAAGGAGATCATTCCTGTCGCGACGGAGCTGGAGCACCGCGACGAGTACCCGCAGCAGATCGTCGACGGCCTCAAGGAATTGGGCCTCTTCGGCCTGATGATCCCGGAGGAGTACGGCGGCCTGGGCGAGTCGCTGCTCACCTACGCACTGTGCGTCGAGGAGATAGCGCGTGGCTGGATGTCGGTCTCCGGCATCATCAACACCCACTTCATCGTCGCCTACATGCTCAAGCAGCACGGCACGCAGGAGCAGAAGGAGACCTTCCTTCCGCGCATGGCGGCCGGCGAGGTGCGCGGCGCGTTCTCGATGTCGGAGCCGGGGCTCGGCTCCGATGTGTCGGCCATCACGTCGAAGGGCGTGAAGGACGGCGAGGAGTACGTTCTCAACGGTCAGAAGATGTGGCTGACCAACGGCGGCACGTCCACTTTGGTGGCCGTCCTGTGCCGAAGTGACGAAGGACACCCCGAGGGCACGGCGCCGCACAAGTCGATGACCACCTTCCTCGTCGAGAAGGAGCCCGGTTTCGGAGAGGTCCGCCCCGGCCTCACCATCCCCGGCAAGATCGACAAGATGGGCTACAAGGGCGTCGACACCACCGAACTCATCATGGACGGGCTGCGAATTCCGGCCAATCGCGTGCTCGGCGGCGTCACGGGCCGTGGGTTTTACCAAATGATGGACGGTGTCGAAGTCGGCCGCGTCAATGTCGCGGCGCGTGGCTGTGGCGTCGCTCAGCGTGCATTTGAGCTCGGTGTCTCATATGCCCAGCAACGTCACACTTTTGGGAAGCCGATCGCCCAGCACCAGGCAATCCAGTTCAAGCTGGCCGAGATGGCTACCAAGGTCGAGGCCGCCCATGCGATGATGGTCAACGCAGCGCGCAAAAAGGACTCCGGGGAACGAAACGACCTCGAAGCAGGGATGGCGAAGTACCTCGCCTCCGAGTACTGCAAAGAAGTCGTGGAGGACGCGTTCCGGATTCACGGCGGTTACGGCTTCTCGAAGGAGTACGAGATCGAGCGCCTCTACAGGGAGGCTCCGATGCTGCTGATCGGTGAAGGTACCGCCGAGATCCAGAAAATGATCATTGGTCGTCGACTGCTCGAAGAGTATCGATTCCAGGGCTAGATGCCCGGTTTGGGGTGTTTTCTTCGCGAAGAAGATCACACCCTGTCAACACTCTTCGGCCGCCGACTCGGCTTCCTGGCTTGCCCAGTTGTGGCTCGCAACCGATAGCATCCGGAGAAAGCCGCCGTCCCCCGTTCATGCGCGGCATCATCCGCTACGAAGGTCATCCATGCCCCACAGCCAAACCTCTGCACCACGCGACGGCATTCTTAAGGGACGCCTTGCTCGCGGAGCATCGCCGTGGCTCCTGCCGACCGTCGCCACCGCGGCACTCAGCCTCGCCCGCGCGCGCCGCTCCAAGGGCGCCGCGGCCGTTGCCGTACCCGCCACCGCTCTGGCGGCGGGCATGCTGTGGTTCTTCCGCGACCCCGAGCGCGAGATCGCTCAGGGCCGGGTCATCTCCCCCGCCGACGGCGTGGTGCAGAGCATCATGCCGTGGAAGGACGGGCGTACCCGCGTCGCCATCTTCATGAGCCCGTTGAACGTCCACGTCAACCGCGCGCCCCTCGCGGGCACGGTGACGTCCGTGGAGCACGTGCCCGGCGGGTTCGTGCCGGCGTTCAACAAGGAGAGCGAGAACAACGAGCGCGTTGTCTGGCACTTCGACACCGAGCTCGGCGACATCGAGATGATCCAGATCGCGGGCGCGGTCGCGCGGCGCATCGTGCCGTACGTGCCGCAGGGTTCGAAGGTGGAGCAGGGCGAACGGATCGGCCTGATCCGCTTCGGCTCCCGCGTCGACATCTACCTCCCCGAGGGTGTCGAAGTGGACGTCGAGGTGGGTCAGAAGACCGTGGCTGGGGTGACTCGAATTGACCGTGGTTGATCCGGAGACACAGGCCGGCTGGGTGCCGGAGGCGGCGGAGGACGAGGCCGAAGAGGAGATGCCTCTGTCACTGCGCCTCTCAATAGCGGACACCCTCACGCTCGGTAACGCCACGTGCGGGTTCATGGCGGTGTACTTCACCACCACGGGCATCCTCATCCCGCACCTGCAGGGCAGCGAGGAGACCGGCATGGCGCGGCACTCCGCCGCGACCACCGTGATCCTGATGCTCTGCGCGGCCGTCTTCGACCTCTTCGACGGCCTGGTGGCCCGCAAGCTGCGGTCCTCGCCGATGGGTGCGGAGCTGGACAACCTCTCGGACCTGATCAGCTTCGGCCTGGCCCCCGCGTACTTCGTCCTCGTCTACGGCATGGTCGCGAACGACGCGCATCAGCGGGTGGCGGCGGTGGGCGCGATCGTGGTGCTGTTGGCGGTGGTGCTGCGGCTTGCGCGGTTCTCGTGCGTGACCGTGAAGGACGGCACCTTCCAGGGCATGCCATCCCCCTTCGGCGCGCTCACGGTCGTCTCGATCGTGCTTCTGGAGCTGCCCTTCTGGGCGACGCTCCTCGCGATCGTCGGCACGGCATGGCTCATGGTCAGCCGGGTCGAGTACCCCAAGCCGCGGGGTCCCCTCGCGGTGGCCATGCTCTCCTGGATCGTCGCGGCCATGGGGCTGCTCGCGGCCTGGGCGTTCGACGCCCCGGGCGGCCTGCTGCTCCTGCAGACCGGCTGCGCGCTCCAGGTCGTCCTCGGCGCGGTGATCCCCCTCTTCGCCACGGCCCGACGGGTGAACAACTTCCGCGACAACCGTCGCGAGGCCAGGGCGGCGCAGCTTCCCTAGCCTGTTGTACGTAGCTCTGGGGCCCGGACCTGACGGTTCGGGCCCCTTTGTGTTTCACGGGCGCACCAGCACCTTCACGTGGTCATCAGGTGAAGCCAGCATCGCGAAGGCTTCCTCGATCCCGTCGAAGCCCACCTCGCCCGTGATCAGCGACTCCGCGTCCACCCGGCCGTCCGCGATGCGCCGCAGCGTCGCCTCGAACTCCTCCGGCGGGTACGCCATGCACATGGTCACCGTGATGTCCTTGTAGATCCCGACCACGGGACGGAACGTGTCCTCCGTCATACAGGCGCCGATCAGCAGGACCCGTGTGGTGCGCGGGGCGCGGTGGAGGATCGTGTTCAGCATGCCGGGCCTGCCCGAGCACTCGTACACAGTCAGTGACTGGCCGGATCCGCTCGCCTCCCGCCACGCGTCGAAGGGGTCGCGCATGGCCGGATTCACCACCACGTGCGCTCCGAAGCGCTCTGCCAGCTCTCTGCGGCGCCCAGAGGGCTCCGAGACGACCACAGGGGCCACGCCCCGCTCGACGAGCGCTGCCGTGGCGCCCAGGCCGATGGGGCCCGCGCCCAGGACCACGGCGCCCGTGCCGGGGGCAGGGGCCGCGCGGGCGACGTTGCCGAAGCCGACGGCCAGGGGCTCGGTGAGGGCGGCGACGCGTGGCGGGACGTGGTCGGGGACCGGGATCAGGGCGGCCTCCTGGAGAGTCATGCGTTCGCCGAAGCCGCCGGGGAAGCGGGTGGAGTAGCCGATCGTGCGCAGGGTGGCCGCCGGGTCCAGGGCCCAGGGCAGACCGACCACGGTCCTGCCCTGCCACGGGCCGGGGCTCAGCACCCGCGCGCAGAGCTCGTGGCCCATCACCAGGTCCTGGTCCGGGTCGAAGAGGAAGGCCTCCGTGCCCGAGTCGCGCGAGGCCGCGAGGAAGTCGTCCGTGTGGCGGGCCGCCGAGAGGTCCGAGCCGCAGATGCCGGTGGCGAGGGTCTCGGCGAGGAGCTGACCGGGGCCCGGTGCCGGCGGCTCCGGAACCTCGGCCTCGACGAAGCGGCCGCCCCGCAGGACCGCCGCCCTCACCGTGCCTCCCCCGCGTCCCGGACGGCCGCTTCGACCGCCGCCCGCATCGCCCCCACGAAGCGCCCGCTGTTGGCGTGGGCCCACGCCATGGACGCCTCGCGGCCCCGGTTCGCTCCGGTGAAGTGCGGTGTCACGTACTCGGCGAAGAGCTCGTAACTGCGCCGCTTCGCCTCCGGTGTGCCGGTCGGCAGGTCGAGCAGGAGCAGCGTGCCGAAGCCGCCCGAGGCCTCGGCCAGGGCCTCGATGCGGGCGACGGCGTCCGCGGGCGTGCCGATGGTCGCGACGCCGAAGACGGGGAAGCCCTCGCCCGTCCAGCGCTCCAGCGCGTCCGCCGCGGTGCGTCCCCACGGCATCGTCGCGCCGGAGAGGCCCTCGATGTAGCGGACCAGGTGGAGCACGCCGTACGCGGCCTGGGCGCGGGCCTCGGACTCCGTGTCCGCGAGGTGCATCGGCACGACGAGCCGCCACGCGCCCCGGTCGGCGGTGTGGCCGTGCTCGGCGCAGGACTTCTCGTACGCGGACCAGTTGCCGTTCAGCGCGGCGAGCCCCGCGGGGTCGGCGGCCGCGAGGGAGAGCAACCCGATGCCGTGCCGGCCCGCCTGCACGGAGCCGGAGGGGGAGACGGTCGAGGCGACCGCCATCTCGATGCCCTCGGGGCGGCAGGGGCGCAGCTGGAGGCTCGCCTCGGCGAGTTCGAACCAGTCCGTGCGCCGGGTGACGGTCTCGCCGCGCAGGAGGCGTACGACGGCGTCAAGGGCGTCGGCCATCATGGCGCGCTGCCGCATCGGGTCGATGCCCATCATGAACGCGTCCGAGGCGAGCTGGCCGGGGCCGACGCCCAGCATCACGCGGCCCATGGTCTGGTGGTCGAGCTGGAGGATGCGGTCCGCGAGGATCAGGGGGTGATGGTAGGGCAGCGAGTTCACGCCCGTGCCGAGCCTGATCCTGCGGGTGTGCTCGGCGGCCGCGGCGACGAAGACCTCCGGCGAGGCGATCGTCTCGTACCCGGCGGAGTGGTGCTCGCCGATCCACGCCTCGTCGAAGCCCAGCGCGTCGAGGTGGCGCACGAGGTCGAGGTCGCGGCGGATCCGGAGTGCGGGGTTGCCGTCGAGGCCGTGGTACGGGGCGATGAAGGTGCCGAAGCGGGTGGGGCCCTGGTGATCCATGCGTACGCCTTCCGTGGGCGATGACAGGGCGATGACATTGGACGTAACATCGAGCACTCGAATTCTTACGTCCTATACCGGGGCGTCGAAGAGGTCAACAGAGCCGAAGAGGTCAACGGACAGGAGGGGCCCGGACGGTGGAGACGCCGCGCACCCGTCGCCGCACGGACGGTTCGCCCAGCGCGCGGACGCTGGTCCTGACCGTCCTCGGCGAGTACGTCCGGTACGCGGGCGACGTACACGTCTGGTCCCGTGCCGTCGTCGGCGCACTCGCTGCCTGCGGGGTCGGCGAGGCGGCCACGCGGCGGGCGCTCGCGCGGCTCGGGGCGGAGGGCTGGCTGCGGACCGAGCCGGTGGGCCGCTGGACCTGTCTCGTCCTGGAGCCGCGCCTGGTCGCGCTGCTCACGGCGTGGACGCACCGCCTGGAGCGCGCGGTCGAGGAGACGCCGTGGCGCGGCGAGTGGCAGCAGCTGCTGCTGCGCGGGCCCGCGCAAGGCCGGGCGCTGGTCGAGGAGCAGCTGGCGTTCGAGGGGTTCGGGCGGCTCGGCGGCGGAGTGTGGATCGCGGCGGACGCGGGGGGCGTGGGGGCGATCGAGGAACTGCTGCGGGAGCAGGGGCTCGCCGCGGACGCGACGTGGCTGGTCTCGCGCGCCGCCGCCGACGGCGACGCGGAACTGGTCGCCCGCGCCTGGGACCTGGCGGCGGTGCGGGCCGCGCACGAGGAGTTCACCTGGCGGTTCGGCGGGGTGCGTGCCGGGTCGGACAAGGAGGCGTTCGTGCTGCGCACGCGGCTCGTGCACGCGTGGCGCGGCACGTTCGAGCGGGACCCGCGCCTGCCTCAGGAGCTGTTGCCGCCCGGCTGGCCTGGGCTGGTGTCGACGAAGCTGTTCGTCGACACCTGGCGTGCGCTGCGGGGTCCCGCGGACCGCCACTGGCGGGAGCTGTCGCGGGACCCGCGCCCGTGAGTCACTCCCCCGCCGTGTATCCCTGCGCGGCGTCGGCGGCGCCCGGTGCGCGGACGACCTTCATGCCGCCCGTCGCCTTCTTGTCCGGCTTGAGGATCACGCTCTCCTTGGAGGACGGCGCCTTGGGATCGGTGAAGTCCTGGGTGACGCCGAAGCCCGAGTCGAAGTCGTCGATGGTCAGCAGGGCCTTGGCCACGCTCTCGCGCGTGAGGTCCTTGTCCGCGCACGCCTTCTTCAGGGCCTCGCCGAAGACCGAGGCCGCCGTCCAGCCCGCGACGACTCCGTTGTCGAGGGAGTCGTCGGGGTGGGCCTTCTCGTAGTCGGCGACGAGCTTCTTGGCCGCGGCCGTGTCCGCGCCGATGGGCAGGGTGGGCGAGGCGACGTAGTAGTTCTTCTGCAGGGCCGGGCCCGACTGCGTGGCCAGGAGCTGCGGGGCGAACGCCGAGTTGTTGCCGATGACCGGGACGTCGAGGCGTCCGGCCGCGGCGACGCCGACGAGGGAGGCGGCCTGGCGGGGGCCCGCGCTGATCACGACGGCCTTGACGCCCGCCTTCTTCAGGGCGGAGACCTGCGCGGTCATGTCGTTGTCGGTCGGCTTGATCTTCTGCTCGACGACCGTGAGGCCCGCCTCGTCGGCCATGTGCTTCGAGCCCTTGAGGGCGTTCTCGCCGTAGTCGCCCTCGAAGTAGACGTGGCCGAGCTTGTCGCCCTTCCTGAGGCCCTTCTCCTTCATCAGGAAGTCGATCGCATTGATCGTCTCCAGGTCGTACGTCGATCCGACGACGCGCACGTACGGGCTGCCCAGGAGGTTCGCCGACCAGGCCTGCGGCAGGACGAGGCCCTTGTCGGCGTCGACGCGCTTCTCGACGGCGGCGACGAACGGGGAGCCGATGAACTGGGCGAAGCCGAGGACCTTCGGCTCCAGTTCGGTGTACGCGGCGACGGCCTTCTGCGGGTCGTAGCCGTGGTCGCGGACGGTGAGCTTCAGCTTGCGGCCGCAGATGCCGCCGCCCGCGTTGACCTGGTCGACGTAGAGCTGCTGGGCCTGGGTGACGCTCTTGCCGAGGGTGGCGTAGACGCCGGTCATGTCGGTGAGCACGCCGAGCTCGATGGTCTCGCTCGTCACGCCGTCGCCGGTCTTCACCCCTCCCGCGCCCTTGCCGCCCTCGTCGTCGTTCTTCGCCTTGGAGCTGCACGCGCTGAGCGCGAGGAGCGCGGCGAGGGCGGTGGCGGCCGCCGTGGCTCTGGTCAGCGAATGGATGGATCTCATGCTTCCTCCCCTGGAGTGCCTGGACGTGGCCTGTTGCGCCGGGCGGCGATCCTCACCAGGCCGCCGGGCAGGAAGAGCACCACCGCCACGACGGCGGCGCCGTACAGATACCGCGATGCCTCGCCCGGTGAGACGCCGCCGGTGCCGGGCGCCGAGACGAAGGGCAGCGCGTCGCTGTACCGGGTGAGCAGCTGGGGCAGCAGGGAGACGAGGGCGGCGCCCGCGACGGCTCCCGCGACCGAGCCGAGACCGCCGATGACGATCATGGCGAGGTATTCGAGGGAGAGCGTCATGCCGAAGTAGTCGGGCACGGTGCGCTGGAAGACCAGGGCGAGCAGCACTCCGGCGAGGCCCGCGTACATCGACGACAGGACGAAGACACCGGCGCGGTAGCGGGCCACCGGCACGCCCATGACGCCGGCGGCGACGCGGTGGTCACGGATCGCGTTCATGGCGCGTCCCGGGCGGCCGCGCAGCACGCCGCGGGCGAAGAGGCCGCAGGCCAGGAGCAGCACGAGACCGGCGTACCAGAGCTTCTCGGCGGAGCCGAACGGCACGTCGGCGACCAGGACTTCGCTGTCGTCGAAGGCGAAGCCGAAGAGGTTCAGGGGCGGGACGTCGCGGCCGTTGGAGCCGCCCGTCAGGTCGTGCGCGTTGAAGAGCACGTGCTGCCCGATGAAGATCAGCGCGAGCGTCGCTATGCCGAGGTAGGCGCCGCGCAGGCGTCCGGCGATGGGGCTGAAGAGGCCGCCCGCGAGTCCGGCCACGGCCACCGCGAGGGCGGCGGCGAGCCAGGTCGGCAGGCCGAGCCCGGTCAGGCCGTCGCCGCCGTCCGCGGCGAGGACGCAGTATCCGTACGCCCCGATGGCGAGGAAGAAGGCGTGCCCCATGGAGAGTTGGCCGGTCGCGCCGGTGAGGAGGTTGATGCCGATGGCGCCGATGGCGGCGGCCATCGCGAACAGGCCCGCCTGGAGCCAGAAACGGTCGAGGTAGAAGGGCACGGCGAGCAGGACGGCCGCCGCGGCGAGCCACGCGTGGGTGCGGCGGCGTTTGAGGAGCGTACGACTGATGGAGCGGGCGGAGCGGGCGACGACGTCAGACACGGGCGAGCTCCTTGGTACCGAAGAGCCCGGCGGGCCGCACGAGCAGGATGGCGGTCATGACGAGATACGGCGCGAGGTCGCCCAAGCCACGCCCCAGGAAGGTGAGTTCGCTCTGGTAGCCGGTGGCGAGGGACTCGGTGACGCCCACCACGAGCCCGCCGACGAGGGCGCCCGTGGTGGAGTCGAGGCCGCCGAGGATGGCGGCGGGGAACGCCTTCAACGCGGCCAGGGAGGTGGCGCGTTCGAGGCCGGGCGTCGGGAACACGGTGAGGAACAGCGCGGCCACGGCGGCCAGCGCGCCCGCCACCGCCCACGCGCCGAGCGAGACCCTGCCCAGGCGCACGCCCATCAGCGCGGCGGTCTCGGGGCTCTCGGCGGCGGCCCGCATGGCCACGCCCCAGGAGGTGTAGCGGAAGGCGAGCAGGAAGGCGGTGATGAGCAGCGCGGCGGCGACGAACGCGGCGATGCGGGTGTGGGCGATGGAGATGGGCCCGACGGTGAGCACGTCGTCGCCCCACGGGTCGCCGAGCGGCAGGACGTCCGTGCCGAGGCGGCGGGTGAGTTCGGTGGTGAGCAGGATGTCGACGCCGATGGTGACGATGGCGAGCACGCTGTGGTCGGTGCCGCGGTAGCGCCGCATGACCAGGAACTCGACGGCGGCCCCGACCACGGCCGCGCCCGCGATGCCGACGAGCAGCGCCGCCCAGAAGCCGAGGTCGTCCTGGAGGGAGGCGGTGATGTAGCCGCCGGCGAGAAGAAGCGAGGCGTGGGCGAAGTTCACCACCTCGGTGGCGCGGAAGATGACGACGAAGCCGAGGGCGATGAGGGCGTAGACGGACCCCAACGAGAGCCCGTTGAGGAGGAGTTCGACGAAGGTGGTCATGCGCGACCCTCCTCTTCACCGGCGTGCGCGCCGCCCTCCCCCAGATACGCCCGCACCACCGCCGGGTCGTTCTGGATGTCCGTCGGGGCGCCGTCGGCTATGCGGCGGCCGAAGTCGAGTACGGTCACCGCGTCCGCGAGCCGCATCACCACCCCCATGTCGTGTTCCACCAGGACGATCGAGATGCCGAGGCTGTCGCGGACACCCGCGATCACGGCCGCGGTGCGGCGGCGTTCGTCGGCGGTCATGCCCGCGACCGGCTCGTCCAGGAGCAGCAGGCGCGGCTCCATGCACAGGGCGCGGGCGAGCTCGGCGAGTTTCTGCTGGCCGTAGGGCAAGGCTCCTGCGGGCAGGTCGAGTTGGCGCTCCAGGCCGACGAACGCGGCGATCTCACGTACGCGTTCACGGTGGCGGCGCTCCTCGCGGGCCGCCGCGGGGAGCCTGAGGCCCGCGGCCACGAACCCCGCGCGCGTGAGCCGGTGACGGCCCAGGAGCAGACTGTCGGCGACGGTGACGCGCGGCGGCAGGGCGAGGTTCTGGAAGATCCGGGCGACGCCGAGCTGCGCGATGCGGTGCGGGCGCATGCCGGTGAGTTCGTGGGCGCCGAAGCGGACGCTGCCCGCGGTGGCGCGGTAGACGCCGGACAGCACGTTGAAGCAGGTGGACTTGCCCGCGCCGTTGGGCCCGATGACGGCGTGCACGGTGCCGGGGCGGACGGTGAAGCTGACGGTGTCGAGAGCGGTGATCCCGGCGAAGCGGACAGTCAACTCGCGTACTTCCAGGGGTGGTACGGGGGTCATGGTCACCGTCGGCCCTCCCAGCGCGGCAGCACCGGCAGCGCGCCCAGGCCCCGGGAGGCGTCGGCCGCCGCGCCCTCGTCGACCACTCCGAGGTAGCGTCGGCGCACCTCGTCGGAGGCGGCGAGCTCGTCCGCCGGGCCCGACAGGGCGACTTCGCCGACGTCGAGGACGTACGCCGTGGAGGCGAGCCGCAGCGCGAGGGCTGCGTTCTGCTCGACGAGGAGCACCGAGGTGCCCTGGGCGTTGATCTCCCGGATGGTGTCGGCGATCCGCGCCGCCATCAACGGCGCGAGCCCCAGGGAGGGTTCGTCGAGCAGGAGCAGGCGCGGGGAGGCCATCAGGGCCCTGCCCACCGCGAGCATCTGCTGCTCGCCGCCGGAGAGCAGCCCGGCCCGTTGGGCGCCCCGCTCGGCGAGGACCGGGAAGAGGGCGTGGACGCGCCGCAGGGCGTCCGCCTTGGCGGCGCGCGAACCGGTGGAGCCGAGCGCGCCCGCCCGAAGATTGTCGGTGACCGTCATGCGGGCGAACACCCGCCTGCCCTCGGGCACTTGGGAGATGCCCGCGGCCACCACGCGGTCCGGCGCGAGGGCGTCGATGCGCCTGCCCTCGAAGTGGACGGTGCCCGAGGTGAGCCGTCCTCCCTGGAAGGCGAGGGTGCGCGAGACGGCGCGCAGGAGCGTCGACTTGCCCGCGCCGTTGCCGCCGAGCACCGCGACGACCGCGCCGTCCGGCAGGTCGAGCGAGACCCGGCGCAGGGCGCGCACGGGACCGTAGCCGACCGACACGTCCCGTACGACGAGTCCGGAACCGTCCACGTACCGACCCCCTTGTCCCGCACGGCCGTCCGCCGTCGCGTGGCGCTCACCCCAGCACCGCGGGACCGGCCCGTCCACGGGCAGCGGACGAAACGCTGCGGGAGACCAGCGGGGGCGCCCCGCCGTTGTGCACGCGCACAACACCGCGTGTCAGGGGCCTGCCGGAGGGAGCCGAGCAGTGGCATCCTCCGCACCAACGACGTCCGGACGACCGGCCGACGACGCCCCGGAGGCGTCCTGGAGCGCAGCTGCGGGGGTATCCATGACCGGGCCCAAGAACGGGCGCAGGCCTCGGACCGGGCACGACTGGAAGCTGCTCAAGGAGGCGTGCACGGCGCTGCTTCCGCGCCTGCCCGAACTGGTCGAGGAGCATCTGCGGCAGCTCACGGAACACTCGTCGGTGTACGGCCGCGTCCTGCCGTACGACCAGCAGTGGCGCGAGGCGGAGGAAGCCATGCGCATCGGCATCGAGACGATCTCGGCGCCGCGGGCCTCGCCGCGCCGCGACCTGGAGTACGCGGAGGAGGCGGGGCGGCGCCGGGCCCAACAGGGGCTTCCGCTGGACCTGTTGGTGCACTCGTACCGCAACGCGGGCTATCTGGTATGGGATTCGCTCCTGGAGGGCGCCGCGGGCAAGGACCCCGAGAAGCTGCGGGTCCTGATGCGCTCGGCGACGATGGTGTGGTCGGCGGTGGACGCGCAGGCGGCGGTGGCGTCCGACGCGTACCGCGCGACGGAGCTTGAGCTGCGCAGGCGCACCGACGAGCAGTTGCAGGCGCTGCTCGACGCGCTCCTGGAGGGCCGGTCGGCGCCGGGCCTCGCGGCGCGCGCCGCGGCCGGGCTCGACCTGCCCGAGCGCGGCCCGTACGCGGTGGTGGTCCTGCGCGTGGACCGGCGCGACGGGCGCGAGGCGTTCCACCGGCAGATCCAGCGGGCCGGGTTCCGTTTCATCTGGCGGATGCGGACGGACTGCGAGGTCGGTGTGGTCGCGCTCGGCACGGCGGTCGGTGAACCGGGCGGCGAGCCGGGCGGCCTGGACGACCTCGCCGGGCTCCTCGACGGCCGCTGTCCGGGCCCCGGCGGGATCAGTCCCGTGGTCGGCGGCCTCGCGGAGCTGGGCCATGCGCGACGGCTCGCGGAGCTGGCGCTGCGCACCTGCCCGCCGGGCGCGACCGGCATCGTACGCCTGGACCAACGGATGCCGACGGCCCTGGTGGTGAGCCAGCCGGAGCTGGCGGAGCGCTTGGTGACAGGGGTGCTCGGCGAGGTCCTGGCCCTCGAACCTGCGGACAGAGCCGTGCTGTTGGAGACGCTGGACGCCTGGCTGGCCTGCGAGGGCTCCGCGGGGCGGGCGGCCGGGCGGCTGTACTGCCACCGCAACACGGTGTTCAACCGCCTGCGCCGCCTGGAGCAGTTGACCGCGCGCTCGCTTGCCCGGCCGCGGGACCTGGTGGAGGTGGCGCTGGCGGTGGAGGCGCACCGGCTGACCCGGGGGGCGCGCCCGGCATGACCGAACGCGCCTTGTGCATACGGCTGTTCAGGCAGCGAGCAGATCCTGGAAGGCGCCGGCCGACTCGGTCGCGGACCTGCCGAAGGGCGCGTCGAAGTTCCAGACGAGGAAGAGCAGGAAGGCGATCAGCGCGCTGAAGGTCCCGGCGAGCAGCAGCTCCCTGGCGGAGCGCCTGATCTGCAGGGTGAAGATCAGGCCCACCGTGACGAGTGCCCCTGCGACCAGGCCGAACCAGACGACGCCGGGGAGCGTCTCCTCCGCGTTGTCGGCCCTGGCCCTGCGCGCCTCGTCGGCGGCGGCCACCTGGTCGAGCAGCGGCTGGTAGGTCTGGGCCTCCAGTTCGTCGGCGGGCGTGCGTTCGGCGATGTCGCGGCGCAGGGTGTCGAGCAATTCGGTGCCGCGGTCGGTGAGTTGGTGCTGCTCGATCATGAGCGGCCACTCGACGGTGGTCACGTGCTCGGTGTAGCTCCGTACATCTTCCTGAATGCGCTGCTCCGCGTCGGCCGGGTAGATCTGCGCGCGCCTGCTGATCTCGTGCAGCGCCTGGGCCTCCTGGCGGACGCCGTCCTCGGCGGCGCCGCGGGCCTCCCAGACGCCGGCGATGGCGAGGCCGAGGACGATCGCGTACACGACGCCGACCATCATCACCATGTACTCGATGACGTCGGGTGTCTGGCTGGGATCGTCGTCCGCGGGCACGCGGCGGTGCCTGATCACGGTCACGGTCAGGACGACCGCGCAGGCCAGCGCCATGGCGACGCCGAGGACGAGCCATTCCGTCACGAAGGGCCTCCGGTAGAGGAGTTGGGGCGGGATCGGGTGCCTGACGAGCCGCCCGCGGCGGAGCGCGAGCGCGGCCGCAGCAGAGCCGCGGCGAGCACGGCGGGGGTGGTGACGACCATCGTGGTGGTCACCACGGACCGCCCGCCCTCGCGCTCCCGCTCAGCGGCGGCGTGGTACGGCGGCGCGGTGAAGGAGGGCGGGGGCGGCGGCGAAGGACGGGGCTCGGGCGGCCGGGGCTGCGGCGCGCTCGTCAGACGTACGGGGATGAGGAGCTCGCGGACGCGGGGCGGGGCCGGAGGTGGGGGCGGCGGTGCCGCTGCCGGGCGGCTGCTCGGCACGGCACGGGTCGCGGCAGGGCCGGGCGGCGGTCCGGGGTGCGGCGGCGAGACGGTACGCACTTCGCCGCCGGGCGCCGACTGCGGCGCCGACTGCGGCGCCGGCTCCTCCTCGGCAGCCTGCGGCTCCTCGCGACAGATCTCCACCTGCCCCGACAGGACCACACCGAGCGCCTCGACATGCGCACCGACGGACACGGCACCCACCGGGCACAGCGTCGCGACAACACCGAGCCCTCCGAGCTGCGCCCACCCCGTCAAGATCGACTCCTCATCATGTACTGAAGAAACGATCAAGTTCCCGGTTCGATACGGGTGCCCGGAAGGCGGGTCCCGCCCGGGCAGGACACCCCGGGCAGGACCCGCTCACGGAGGTGGACCTACTTCCACGGATCGGTGAACGAACGGCCGGGCACCGGCTTGGCGATGAGCGCCACGGCGGCAAAGAAGTTCACCTGGCCGATCGCGCACATCAGGGTGGCCAGCGCCGTGGGCTCGTACAGTTCGGCCGCCCTGGCGTACAGCTCGTCGGAGACCCTCTCGCCGTGCGCGGACGGCTGGAGCACGGCCTCCACCAGCGCGAGCGCGGCACGCTCCGCACCGGTGAAGTACGGCGAGTCCTGCCAGGAGGCCACCGACGTGATCCGCTCCTCCGACTCGCCGGCCGCCCGCAGGAAGCCCGTGTGCAGGACGGTCAGATAGGTGCTGCCGACGATCTGCCCGGCCCGCAGGTGGACCAGGCTGATCGTGGCGCGCGGCACCGAGCCGTTGCCGACGGCCTTGAACAGGGCCGCCGACACCCCGCCCAGTTCGGGGAGGAGCTCCGCGGGGTCCTCGGTCATCCGCGGGGCCATCGGGATCTCGGCCGTGATCGAACGTGTTTCCATCGTCATCTCCTCAGGGCTTTCGTGCTGCTTTCACTGCCCTGACGCGGCCCGGCACGGATGTGTGACAGGGGCCCGCGAGGAAATCGTTCAGACGGCCAGGAAGTCCCTCGCGATTCCCTCCGCCACCGTCTCCAGGATGGGACCCGCCTCCGCGATGCAGCGGGTCACGTCCGGTTCCACGTCCGTGAGGGCGTACGCGCGGCGGATGCCCGCCTTGCCGAGGGTCTCCGGGGGCAGGGCCAGGCGGCCGCAGACCGCGACGACCTCGATGCCGGCGGCCCTGGCCGCGGCGGCCACCCCGGCGGGCGCCTTGCCGTGCAGGGTCTGCTCGTCCAGTGAGCCCTCTCCGGTGATGACCAGCGTGGCCCGCTCCAGCGCGGGCGCGAAGCCGAGGACGTCCAACATGACCTCGATGCCGGGGCGGAAGCTCGCGTCGAGTCCGACCAGTGCGCCGTATCCGATGCCGCCCGCGGCACCCGCGCCCGGCGACTGCGCGTACTCGGCGGCCCTGGGGCCGATCGTCTTCTCCAGGACCGCGGCGAAGTGGGCGAGGGCCGCGTCCAGGGCCTCGACGTCCTCGGGGGACGCGCCCTTCTGCGGGCCGTAGACGGCGGGGGCGCCCTTCGGTCCTGTCAGCGGGTTGTCGACGTCGCTGGCGAGGACCAGCTCGATGTCCTTCAGACGTGGGTCCAGGCCCGAGAGGTCGGCGCTCGCCAGGCCCTTCAGCGGGCCGCCGCCGGGCGCGACGGGCCTGCCGTCCGCGTCCAGGAAGCGCGCGCCGAGCGCGGCCAGCAT
Organism: Streptomyces sp. NPDC041068; assembly: GCF_040647455.1. Lineage (NCBI taxonomy): Bacteria > Bacillati > Actinomycetota > Actinomycetes > Kitasatosporales > Streptomycetaceae > Streptomyces > Streptomyces sp. NPDC041068. The sequence continues at coordinate 198,376 of NZ_JBEZCG010000002.1, read as the reverse complement.
GCCCGCGCCGCCGTCCGTCGTGGCGCTGCCGCCGACGCCGAAGACGATCGTGCGGGCCCCCGCGTCGAGCGCGGCGAGGAGCAGCTCTCCGGAGCCGTACGTCGTGGAGGTGAGCGGCGCGAAGACGCCATCGGGGAGCAGCTGGAGGCCCGAGGCCTCGGCCATCTCCACCACGGCGGTGCCGTCCTTGAGGGCGTACGCCGCCGTCACCTGCTCGCCGATCGGCCCCGTCACGCGGACCTCCCGGCGCTCGAAGCCGCCCGCGACGGCCGCGGCGACCGTGCCGTCACCGCCGTCGGCGACCGGCAGCGCCTCGACCGACACGTCGGGGGCGACCCTGCGCAGCCCGGCCGACACCCGCTCGGCGACCTGCACGGCCGTGAGCGAACCCTTGAACTTGTCCGCGGCGATGAGCACGTGCTGCGCCTGTCCGCGCGGCGCCCCCGCGCCCCGCACCTGCGCCTGCCGCTCGCTCCCCGCCGTCCCTGCAGCGTCCGCCACCTTGCATTCCCCTTGCTTTCCGGGCCTTGCTCGCGTCAAGGCAGTCGCGCCGCTGCGACCATAACCGCAGATGGGGCCCCCTGCCCATGGCCACCTGCGGGATGAGACGGCGCGCCCCGCCCAAAAATGCCCCTATATCGCTCCATAGTGGTGCGCCATGAGCACGGAAATGATCGATCAGCCCCAGCCCGGCGAGGGCCCGCCTGGCCCCCCGTCGACCGGTCACGACCCCGAGCACGACTCACCCCCCGACGGCACCCCCGACTTCGCGGTCGTCGGCATCGGCGTGGCCGCCGTCCTCGGTGTGGTCGCCTGGGCGGCGCTCGGCAAGAAGTCCTTCGAGAAGGCATCCGACAGCGCGCTCGCCTGGGTCCTGGACAACTTCGCCTGGCTCTTCGTGATCGCCGCGGACGTCTTCCTCGTCCTGTGCGTGTTCCTCGCCCTCAGCCGCTTCGGCCGGATCAGGCTCGGCAAGGACGACTCCGAACCGGAGTTCACCAACCTCGCGTGGATCGCGATGATGTTCAGCGCGGGCATGGGCATCGGCCTGATGTTCTACGGCGTCGGGGAACCGCTGACCCACTACCTCAACCCGCCCCCGTCCTCGCCGGCGGAGCCCCGCACCGGAGCCGCCGCCCGCACCGCCCTCGAGTACTCCTTCTTCCACTGGACGCTGACCCCCTGGGCGATCTACGGCATCGCCGGCCTCGCCCTCGCCTACGCGGGCTTTCGCAAGGGCCGCGGCAACCGCCTCAGCTCGGTCTTCGTACCGCTCATCGGCGCCCGTCGCGCCGCGGCCTGGCCGGGCCGGATCATCGACCTGCTCGCGGTCTTCGCCACCGTCTTCGGCACCGCGACCAGCCTCGGCGTCGGCGCGCTGCAGGTCGCCACGGGCCTCAACCTCACGACGGGCGTGGAGAGTTCCACCACCCTGCAGCTGATCATCATCGTGTCGCTCGGCGCCGCCTTCGTGGTCTCCGCGTTCTCCGGGGTGCACAAGGGCGTGAAGTGGCTCAGCACCCTCAACATCATGCTGGCCGCCTGCCTGATGCTGTTCGTCTTCGTGCTCGGCCCGACCGTCTACATCCTGGACGCGATCCCGGCGAGCCTCGGCGGCTACCTCCACCAGCTGCTCCCGATGGCCTCGCGCACCGGTGCCTTCACCGACAGCAGTTGGCTCGGCGCCTGGACGATCTTCTACTGGGCGTGGTGGCTGTCGTGGGCGCCGTTCGTCGGCACGTTCATCGCCCGCATCTCCCACGGCCGCACCATCCGCGAGTTCCTCATCGGCGTTCTGCTCGTGCCGAGCGGCGCCACCGTCGTCTGGTTCTGCGTGATGGGCGGCACCGGCATCCGCCTCGACGCCACCGGCAAGGTCGACATGGCGGAGAAGGTCAAGGAGGGCGCCGAGGCCTCGCTCTTCGCGATGCTGGACGCGCTGCCGCTGGGCACGATCACGTCCTGGGTCGCGATGATCCTCGTCATGACGTACTTCGTCACGAGCGCGGACTCCGCCTCGCTGGTGATGGGCTCGCTCAGCAGCCGCGGCTCACTCCACCCGCCCACGTGGCTGGTCGTCACCTGGGGCGTCCTGATGGCGGCGGTGGCCGCGGTGCTCCTGGTCGCGGGCGGGCTGAACTCCCTGCAGAGCGCGACGATCCTGGTGGCGCTGCCGTTCGTGGTGGTGATGCTGACGCTGTGCTGGGCGCTGTTCAAGGAGTTGCGCGAGGACCCGGGCGCGGGCCCCGCGCGCGGCCACGCGCTGCACGGGCTGCGGGACGCGGTGCGCATGATGGTCGGCGACGCGATCACCGAGCAGACACCGGACCGCCACCACCGGCTGCGACGGATCGTCAGATCACGCAGCCACGATGGGGATTGAGCGGTTCGGTTCGAGGCGGAATCGCTCACTTCCCGGAGCGGCCGCCGGTCCGGGAGTCGTAGAGCTGGTGGATGGTCTTGCTGCCGTCCCCCACCGGCACGCTGATGTGCTCCAGGACGTCCTCCAGGAGGTCGATGTCCCCGGTGCGCACCAGCGGATCGGGCCCCGCCGCGTGGGCGGGGCCCGCCGCCGACAGAACTCCGAGGACCGCTGCCGCCGCCAGCACGGTCGTACGTTGCTTCATGGCACTCCTCTGTCGTGGCTGCACACACTTGGCCGAAAACACGACAAACGTCTCATGAGCCGCGCCACGTCGACGCCGGGGCCGCGCGGAACCGCCCCGAATTCGGTAGACCGGACGCATGACCTCCACGACCCCCGCGGGCACGGGGCCCAGCGACGTCGCTCTCGCCGACCGCGTGCTCGGCGGCTGGCTCGGCAGGATCGCGGGCAACATGCTCGGCAAGCCGGTGGAGCGCGGCGACCACTGGACCCGCGACCGCATCGACCGCTATCTGAAGCGCGCCGACGCCCTGCCCCTCACCGACTACCTGCCCGAACCCCCCGAAGACGACGGCGAGTTCGAGCTGCGCCCGGAGTGGCCCCGGTGCGTACGCGGCCGGATCCACGGCAGCTGCCGCGACGACGACGTCGACTACGCGATCCTCGGCCTGCACCTGCTGGAGACCCACGGCTTCGCGTTCAGCACCGAGCAGGTCGGCGACCTGTGGCTGCTGCGGCTTCCGTATCTGCAGACGTTCACGGCGGAGCGCGTCGCCTACCGCAACCTCGCCAACGGGCTGCGGCCACCGCTCACGGCGACGTACGAGAATCCGTACCAGGAGTGGATCGGGGCACTCATCCGCGCGGACGTCTTCGGCTGGACCTCGCCCGGCGACCCACGCCGCGCGGCCGCGCTCGCCCGCCGCGACGCCGTCCTCTCCCACACGGGCAACGGCGTCTACGGCGCGATGTGGGCGGCGGCCCTGATCGCGGCGGCGTTCACCGCGGGGTCCGCGCGCGAGGCGGTGGACACGGCGCTCACCGTCGTCCCCGCGAGCTCCCGCCTTGCCCGCACGGTGCGGCGCGCGACCTCGCTCCACGAGGCGGGGCTCGGCTGGGAGGACACGCTCACCACCCTGGCCGAGGAGACGGCCGGCCTCGGCTGGATCCATGTCGTGCCGAACGCCGCCGTCCTGACCGCCGGGCTCCTGTACGGCGGGGGCGACTTCACCCGCACCATCGCCCTGACGGTCCGCGGCGGCCTGGACACCGACTCGAACGGCGCGACGGCGGGCTCGGTCGCGGGCGTCCTGTGCGGCGCGACGGCCATCGGGCCCCAGTGGACCGACCCGCTGGAGGACCGGGTCAGCAGCGCGGTGTTCGGCTTCGACGGGGTGCGCGTCAGCGAACTGGCCGAGCGCACCGTGGAGTTGATCGAGACCCCTTGACCCGGGCTAGGCTTCCCCGGTGACCACTGACGACTTCGCCACGTACATCGCGGGGCTGCCCCGCGTCCTCGTCGGGGCCGCCGCGCTCTTCCGCGACGCGGAGGGCCGGGTCCTGCTCGTCGAGCCCAACTACCGCGAGGGCTGGGCGCTGCCCGGCGGGACTGTCGAGTCGGACGACGGCGAGACGCCGCGGCAGGGGGCCCGCAGGGAGACGCTGGAGGAGATCGGGCTCGACGTCGTGCTCGGGCCGCTCCTCGCGGTGGACTGGGTACCGCCGGGCCCCGTGCGGCCCAGGCCGCCGCTGGTGGCCTATCTGTACGACGGCGGGATCCTGGACACCGGCCGGCTGAAGTCGATCAGACTCCAGGAGGAGGAGCTGATCTCCTGGCGCCTGGTGGCCCCCGAGGACCTCACCGAGTACCTGCCCGACGAGCTGGGCCGCCGGGTCGCCGCCGGGCTCGACGTGCTGACGCGGGGCGGCGGGCCGGCGGAGCTGGAGGACGGGTACCGGGTCGGCTGAGGTCCTTGCCCCTTCGAACCGTCCGTCGGAGGAGCGTGTCTAGAACAGCGCGTCCTCCCCGCCGTTCGCCCTCCCGCCCTCGAACGCCAGCAGCCGCCGCTTGCGGTCGAGGCCGCCGCCGTAGCCCGTCAGGCTGCCGTCCGCGCCGACGACGCGGTGGCAGGGGACGATGACGCCGATCGGGTTCTTGCCGTTGGCGAGGCCCACCGCGCGTGAGGCGCCCGGCTTGCCGAGGGCCTCGGCGAGGTCTCCGTACGTACGGGTCTCGCCGTAGGGGATCTTCTGGAGCTCGTGCCAGACCATGCGCTGGAACGGTGTGCCGTCGAGCCGCAGCGGCAGGTCGAACTCCGTCGAATCCCCGGCGAAATAGGCCGCCAGCTGGCTGATCGCCTCGCCGAACGGTGCGGGGTCGGGGGCACCGAAGCTCTCCTGCGGCGGGCGGTGGCGCTGCTCGGTCATGTAGAGGCCGCTGAGGACGCCGTCGGTGGCGACGAGCGTGAGCGGTCCGTAGGGGCTGTCGATGAGGGTGTGCAGACGTTCCATGAGTGATGTCCTCGGGTATCCCTTGTGATGCCTTACGCGGGGATGAAGTTGATCGGGTGGTCGTCGACGGCCCACAGGTACTGGACCGCGTACGCGCGCCAGGGCCGCCAGGCCGCGGCGCGCGCGGTGAGCGCGGCGGGGGTGTGCGGCAGGCCCAACTCCTGGGCGGCGCGCCGGATGCCGAGGTCGGAGGGGAGGAACGCGTCCGGGTCGCCGAGCGCCCGCATCGCGATGACCTCGACCGTCCAGGGGCCGAATCCCGGCAGTTCGGTGAGGCGGGCGCGGGTCTCGTCCCAGCCGCTCTCCACGCCGAGCCGGAGGCTGCCGTCGGCGAGATGACGTACGAGCGTCGTCAGCGTGGTGCGACGGCTGCGGGGCAGGGCGAGGGACTCGGGGTCGAGTGCGGCGAGCTCCTCCGGGGCGGGGAAGAGGTGGGTGAGGCCGCCCTCCGGGTCCTCGACCGGGCGGCCGTGCGCGGTCACGAGGCGCGCGGCGTGGGTGCGGGCGGCGGCCGTGGAGACCTGCTGGCCGAGGACGGCGCGCACGGCGAACTCGGCCTCGTCGACGGTGCGCGGCACGCGCCGTCCCGGTGCCTTGTCGACGAGCGGAGCGAGCAGCGGGTCGTCCCTCAATTGGCCGTCGACGGCGGCCGGATCGGCATCCAGGTCGAGCATCCGGCGGCAGCGGCTGATGGCGATGGTGAGATCGCGCAGGTCGGTCAGGCTCAGCCGGCAGCCGATGTGGTCGGGGTGCGGGGTGAGGGCGACGACACCGTGCCCGTACGGGAGGCTCAGTGTCCGCCGGTAGGCGCCGTCGCGCCACTCCTCGACGCCCGGCACGGCCGTCGCGATCAGATGCCCGAACAGGTTGTCGGGGTTGAGCGGGGCGCGGAACGGCAGGCGCAGGGAGAGGACGCCGCCGACGGCTCCGGACGGCGCGGCTCCGGTGTGCCGGGGCGCGCGGGCGCGCAGCTCTCCGGGGGCGAGCGCGAAGACCTCGCGCACCGTGTCGTTGAAGGTGCGGATCGAGGAGAACCCGGCGGCGAAGGCGATCTCCGCCATGGGCAGCGCGGTCGTCTCGATGAGCAGCCGCGCGGTCTGCGTGCGCTGGGCGCGGGCGAGCGCGAGCGGTCCGGCGCCCAGCTCGGCCAGCAGCTGGCGCTCGACCTGCCGGGTGCTGTAGCCGAGGCGGGTCGCGAGGCCGGGCACGCCTTCGCGGTCGACGACGCCGTCGGCGATCAGGCGCATGGCGCGGGCCACGAGGTCGGCCCGCTGGTTCCACTCGGGAGAGCCGGGGCTGCTGTCCGGGCGGCACCGCTTGCAGGCCCGGAATCCTGCTTGCTGGCAGGCGGCGGCGCTCGGGTAGAACGTCATGTTCTCGACCTTGGGCGGCACGACCGGGCAGCTGGGGCGGCAGTAGATCCGCGTGGTGAGGACCGCGGTGAAGAACCAGCCGTCGAAGCGGGCGTCCTTCGACTGAACGGCGCGTACGCAGCGCTCTGTGTCGGTGTGCATGCCCTCAAGCATCGTGGATCCCACCCGGCGGGGCTGGCGAGAATCCGACATCGACCTCGCGCGACCTGGCGGGCCCCACGACGCCTCCGCTACCCCTTCTCGTACCCCTTCTCGGCGACCGCCGCGGCGAACGCGTCATGGGCGTCCTTGCCGAAGAGCACGAACCGCACCTCGTCGAAGAGCGCGGGGTCGGCGGCCTGACGCACGGTGCGCACGGCGATGCGGGCGGCGTCGTCGAGGGGCCAGCGGTAGATGCCGGTGGAGATGGCGGGAAAGGCGACGGTGCGCGCCCCCAGCTCGGCGGCGACGCGCAGCGCCTCGCGGTGGCAGGAGACGAGCAGCTCCGAGCGGTCCTCGGTGGCGGACCAGACGGGGCCGACGGTGTGGATGACGTGCTCGGCGGCGAGGCGCCCCGCGGTGGTGGCGACGGCCGCTCCTGTGGCCAGGCCCTTTCCGTAGTGCGATGCGCGCAGGCGGCGGCAGTCGGAGAGGATGTCGGGCCCGCCCTTGCGGTGAATGGCGCCGTCGACGCCTCCGCCGCCGAGGAGCGAGGAGTTCGCGGCGTTCACGATGGCGTCGGCGCGCTGTTCGGTGATGTCGCCCTGGACCAGGGTGATGGCCACGGTCATGACTGGCTCCTGAGCCGCTTCCACACGGCCTTCGCCGCGTTGTGCCCGGACATTCCGTGCACGCCAGGACCCGGCGGGGTCGCGGACGAGCAGATGAAGACGGCCGGGTGCTGGGTGGCGTACGGGAAGAGGGAGAGCTTGGGGCGCAGCAGCAGCTGCAGTCCGCTCGCGGCGCCGCAGGCGATGTCGCCGCCCACGTAGTTGGCGTTGCGCGCGGCGAGTTCGGGCGGGCCCGCGGTGGCGCGGGCGATGACGCGGTCGCGGAAACCGGGCGCGAAGCGCTCCAGCTGCCGCTCGATGACGTCCGTGAGGTCGCCGTCCCAGCCGTTCGGGACATGGCCGTACGCCCAGAAGACATGCTTGCCCTCGGGGGCGCGGGAGGGGTCGACGACGCTGGGTTGCACGGTGATCAGGAACGGCGCGTCCGGTGCCCGGCCCTCGCGCGACGCGGCGCGCAGGGCGGCGCCGATCTCCTTGCTGCTCGCCCCGACCTGCACGGTCCCGGCGACGCGCGGTGCCTCGGCGGTCCAGGGGACCGGGCCGTCGAGGGCGTAGTCGATCTTGAAGGCGCTGGCCCCGTACCGGTACCCCTCATAGGCGCGGCCCAGGCCCGCGATCCGGGCGAGCGCGGTGGGGGCGGTGTCGAAGACGTAGGCGCGGGCGGGCGGCAGGTCGTCGAGGCGCTTGACCTCGTAGTCCGTGTGGACGGAGCCGCCGAGGTCCTTGAGGTACGCGGTGAGCGCGTCGGAGATCGACTGCGAGCCGCCGCGCGCGACGGGCCAGCCGCGGGCGTGCGCGGCCAGCGCGAAGACCATGCCGACGCCGCCGGTGATGATGCCGTCGAGCGGCGCGATGACGTGGGCGACGAGGCCCGCGAACAGGGCGCGGGCCCGGTCGTCGCGGAAGCGGCGCATCAGCCACGTCGACGGCGGAAGACCGGCGAGCCCGAAGCGGGCCAGCGTCACCGGGTCACGGGGCAGCGAGCTCATCGGCAGCGCCATGAAGTCCCGCAGCAGGGTGTCCCACTTGGGCAGGAAGGGCTCCACGAGGCGTCGGTACGCCCCCGCGTCGCGCGGCCCGAAGGAGGCGGCGGTCTCGGCGACGGAACGGGAAAGGACGGCGGCGCTGCCGTCCAGGAAGGGGTGCGCCATGGGCAGCTCGGGCTGGAGCCACTCCAGGCCGTACCTCTCCAGGGGCATGGTGCGGAACGCCGGGGAGTTGATGCCCAGCGGATGGGCGGCGGAGCAGGGGTCGTGCCAGAAGCCGGGCAGCGTCAGCTCCTCCGTGCGCGCCCCGCCTCCCACTGTGCTCTTGGCCTCGAACACGGCCACGGAGAAGCCCCTGCGGGCCAGCTCGACGGCAGCGGTCAGCCCGTTCGGCCCCGCCCCCACGACGACGGCATCAAGCATCGACGGCACCTTCGGACTCCTTTGTCAGCCGATGGCCACTGCCGCCCAGGATAGGACGGGGCACCGACACCCTCCCCGGAGCCCCTCCCTCAGGCGGCGTCCGCGAGCAGTTCGACGACGCGCCGGGCGGTGGCGGCGTCGCGCGCCGCCGTGAAGGGCAGGGCGTTGCCCCCGCCGATCCGGAACGGCTCCCCCGTGAGCGTCAGGTCGGCGCCGCCCGCCTCGGTGACGAGCAGCAGCCCCGCGGCGTGGTCCCAGGCCAGCTCCCACGAGAAGGCGACGGCGTCCAACTCCCCCTTGGCGATGGCCAGATACTCCAGGCCCGCCGAACCGCACGGCCGGGGCCGCACGCCGTCCACCCGCAGGCCCAGCAGGGACCGCTTCTGCTCCTCGGTCGTGAAGTCCGGGTGGGAGGTGGCCACTTCGAGGTCGGCGCCGGCCTCGGGCGAACCGGCTACCAGGGGCCGTCCGTCCAGCCAGGCGCCCTTGCCGCGCACCGCCACGGCGCATTCGTCGAGGACGGGTGCGTACGTCCAGGAGGCCTTGACCTCGCCGTCCACGGCGAGGGCGACGAGCATGCAGAAGCCCGGGTCGCCGTGCACGAACTGGCGCGTGCCGTCGACGGGGTCGACGATCCAGACAGGGGCCTGTCCGCGTATCGCCTCGTACGTGGACGGGTCCGCGTGCACCGCTTCCTCACCGACGACGACCGAGCCCGGCAGGAGGGCGGCGAGGTCGGCGGTGAGCAGCTCCTCCGCGCGGCGGTCGGCGACGGTCACCAGGTCGTGCGGGGCGCTCTTCTCCACGATGTCGCTCTCGCCGAGCTGCCGGAAGCGGGGGATGACCTCCGCCGCGGCGGCCTTGCGGAGAGCCTCTTCCACGTCGCGAACACCGTGCGTCAGAAAGTCTTCGATCATGCCTCCATGAGAGCACGCCGCACTGACATCCCGTACGCCCAGGCCGAACGGCCTCTGAACCCTGGGTGAACCCGTGGGGCCACGGTGGGACTACCGCCCCACCGCATACCCCTGCATCCCCCGAGGATTCGCCGCCGCCGAGAGCACCCCGCTGCGTGGGTCCCGTGCCACCGCGCACAAGCGGCCCTCCGACCACGGGCCTCCCACCATCACCTCGTGGCCCCGTCGGCGCAGCTCGTCCACCACGTCCGCGGGCATCCGCGACTCCACGGCGAGGCTTCCGGCGCGCATGCCGCGTGGGTGGAACGAGCCGGGGAACGCCTCCGTGTGCCAGTTGGGCGCGTCGATCGCGCCCTGCAGGTCCGGGCCGCCCCGCACCGCGTCCCGCATCACCACCCCCAGGAAGAAGTGCACCTGCCACTGGTCCTGCTGGTCGCCTCCCGGCGTCCCGAAGGCCATGACCGGCACGCCGTCCTTCAGCGCCAGCGACGGGGTCAGCGTCGTCCGCGGCCGCCGGCCCGGCGCGAGCGAGTTGGGCAGGCCGTCCTCCAGCCACGCCATCTGCAGCCGCGTCCCCAGCGGAAATCCCAGCTCGGGCACGACGGGGTTGGACTGCAGCCACCCTCCGCTCGGCGTGGCGGCGACCATGTTCCCCCAGCGGTCGACGATGTCCAGGTGGCAGGTGTCGCCCCGGGTTCCGCCGTCCCCCGCCACGGTCGGCTCCCCCGCACCGGCCGCCGCGTCGAAGCCGACCGTCTCCGCCTCTCCCGAAGCCACCGCGAGCGCATGTGCGCAGAGCCGCGGCTCGCGCCCGCCCGGCGCCCCGGGCCGCAGCTCGTACGAGGCCTTGTCCTCGACGAGGCGGCGCCGCAAGGCGTTGTACTCGGGAGAGAGCAACTCCCCTACCGGCACGCCCTCCGCGCCGCCGGGGCCCGCGTCCCCGTACCAGGCCTCCCGGTCGGCCATGGCCAACTTGCAGCCCTCGACGAGCAGATGGACGTACGCGGCGGACCCGTACTCGGGAAGGTCCGCGATGTCCGAGGGCAGCAGCGCGAGTTGCTGGAGGAAGGCGGGCCCTTGGCTCCAGGCCCCGGCCTTGCACAGGGTCCAGCCGTTCCAGTCGTACGTGACCGGGTCCTCGTAGGAGGCGGACCACCCGCGCAGGTCCTCCGCGCGGAGCGTGCCCACGTGACGCTCGCCGCTCGTGTCCAGCGTGGGCCGCCCGGCCTGCCGTACGAGTGCCTCGGCGACGAACCCGCCGCGCCACACCTCGCGCGCCGCGTCGATCTGCGCGACGCGCAACGCCTCGCCCGACAGGTCCCCGGAGCCCGCGTCCGCCTCCGCCTCCCGTATCAGCCGCCGCCACGTCGCGGCGAGCGCGGGGTTGCGGAAGAGTTCTCCGGGCTGGGGGGCGCACCCGCCGGGCAGGTAGACCTCGGCGGAGGACGGCCACTCCGCCTCGAAGAGCTCCCGCACGGTCTCCACCGTCTCGGTGACGCGCTCGACGGGCGCGTGCCCGTCCTCCGCGTACCCGATGGCGTACGTGAGGACGTCGGCGAGCGACTTCGTGCCGTGATCCCGCAGGAGCAGCATCCACGCGTCGAAGGCACCGGGCACGGCGGCGGCGAGCGGACCGGTGCCGGGCACCAGGTCGAGGCCGAGGGAGCGGTAGTGGGCCACGGTGGCACCGGCGGGCGCGCCGCCCTGGCCGCAGAGCACCCGTACGTCGCCGCCGGTGGGGGCGAGGATGATCGGGACCTCGCCCGCGGGGCCGTTGAGGTGCGGTTCGACCACGTGCAGGACGAAGCCCGCGGCGACCGCGGCGTCGAAGGCGTTGCCCCCGTCCTCCAGTACGGCCATCGCGGACTGGGAGGCGAGCCAGTGGGTGGACGACACCATGCCGAAGGTGCCCTGCAGTGTGGGACGCGTCGTGAACATGATCCGCAGGCTAGCCCCGGTGCCGGGCCCCGTCAGCGGCCCCCGGCACCGGAAGTCACGACGCGCACCCGGAAGTCACGACACGAACCCGGAGGTCCTGACACGAACCCGGAGGTCATGACGCGAACCCGGAAGTCACGACGCGAACAGTGCCTCGATCCGGTCCGCCGCCGTCCGCAGCCCCGTGAGGCGCTCGACGCCCGGCGCGTACGCCCCCGCCGCCGTCGACCACCCGGGCCCCGCGACCAGCACAGCGGGGTGTGTTCTCGCGCCTCGTACGCCCCATTCCACTCCCGTGACGAGGTGCACCAGCGCGCGGTCGGCGGTGCCGCGGGAGTGGGCCCACAGGACCACCGCCGACGGGCCGATGCGCCGCACCGCCTCGTACAGCGCCTCCGCGGGGAGCGCGGCGCCGAACATCCTTGTGGGCAGGCCCCGTTCGCCGAGGACCGCCGTGAGGGCTTCCAGTGGCAGGGTGTGCTGTTCACCCGGCACGCAGGTCAGCAGCACCGGCGCGACGGCCGCCGGGGCGGCAGCGCCCGTGCCCACGGGGCGGCGCAGGACGGAGGAGACGTGCCAGGAGAGCAAGTGCTCGACCTCCACGTACCGTTCGCCGGAGGACGCCCACTTGCGGCCGATGGCGTGCAGGGCGGGCGCCATCACCTCCTCCCAGCCCGTGGTGAAGCCGTGCTCGCCCAGCGTGGACCTCAACTGCGCCTCCACGGCGGGCGCGTCGAGACGCACCGCCGCGCGGGCGAGGCCTCGGCACTCCTGGCGGACGTTGCCCAGGGAGAGCGCGCCCGGCTCGCCCCCGTGGCGCGAGCGCGAGGCCTCGGCCTCGGCTCCCTGCAGGGCGACGCGCGCGGCCTCGGCCGGCGGCACGCCGAGCGCGGTCAGCCTGCACATCTCCTCGACGCGCCCCACGTCCTGGGAGGTCCAGCGCCGGTGGCGGCCCTGCTCGCGGTGGACGGGACCGATGCCGTAGCGCCGCTCCCACGAGCGCAGCGTGGTCGGCGCGACGCCCAGTCTGCGCGCGACGGTTCCCGTGGTCAGAGCGGCCCCGACATCGCTCGGCCAGGAGGATCCCGGCGTCCCTGAAGCACCCATGGGGCGACCATACGACGCACAAACGCTGCGAGTTGGCGTCTCTTTCCGGCTGTCACCAATCTGAGGGGACCTCCGGCCCTCGTACGAGGAGTACGCATCATGGTGGCGCTCAAGTCCCCTGCCTCCCAAGGCTCTCCGCATCCGCTTTGCCCCGATGACCCGCTCTCGGACGAACAGTTGGCGGCAGGCTTCGCCGCCGGTGACGAACGCTGCCTCGCGGCGGCCTACGACCGCTGGGGACCGCTCGTCCACCGCCTCGCGGGACGCGCCCTCGGCGAGGGCCCCGACGCCGAGGACGTGACGCAGCAGGTGTTCCTCGCCGCCTGGCGGGGCAGGCACGGATACCGGCCGGGCGCCGGCGGCCTGGGCGCCTGGCTGGTGGGCATCACCCGCCACAAGGTCGCCGACGCGCTCGCCGCACGGACCAGGCGCGCCGTGCTCGTGGCCGCCGTGGGCACCCGGCAGGAGGCGACCCCCGTGGCCGGGCCGTGCCCCGAGCAGGTCCTGGACCGGGTCCTCGTCCAGGACGAGCTCGCGAACCTGCCGTCGGCCCAGCAGCTGGTGCTGCGCCTGGCGTTCTACGCGGATCTGACGCAGACCCAGATCTCGGAGCGGACCGGTCTGCCGCTGGGCACGGTCAAGAGCCATACGCGGCGGGGGCTGCGTGCGCTCAGGGAGGGCCTGGGCCCGGCAGCCGACGAAGCAGCCGACGAAGCAGTCGCCCCCTCCGCCTGCCCCAACTGACCCATGTCCCGCCCCGGGAGGCACGATTTGGAACTCTTCGGCGCACGTGTCCTGGTGGTCGGCGCCACCGGCACCCTCGGCGGTCTCGCCGCCTATGCCCTGGAGGAGCGCGGGGCGCACGTGGCGCTCGCCGGGCGCAACCCGGTCCGGCTCGCCGCGCTCGCACGCGAACTGCGCGACTGCCCCGCCCGGTCCTTCGAGGCGTACGACCTGGACCAGTGCTCCGCGCTCGCACCCTGGGCGGAGCGCTCGCTCGACGGGCTCGACGGGGTGCTCGTGGCGGTCGGGGCCGCGGGCTTCGGCGCCGTCCAGGACGTGTCGAACGCGGCGGCGGGCCACCTCCTGACGGTGAACGCGCTGTGCCCCATGGCCGTCCTGCGGGGAGCCGCTCCGGTGGTGGCGGACAAGGGGTTCCTGCTGGCGGTCACCGGCTCGGCGGCGGACCCGCCGGGCGAGGGAACCGCCGACTACACCGCGTCGAAAGCCGCGTTGAGCCGCTGGCTCGAGGCCCTTGCGGAGGAGCTCGTGCCGCGGTCGGTCGCGGTGCTCGACATCCGCTCCCCGCGTCTCGACACGGGCTTCACCGAACGGCCGGTCACCGGCAGCCCGCCCCCGCTCCCGCCGGGGGCGGACGCGCTGGAGGCGGTGCGGTCCCTGGTGGACAGGATCGCCTCGGCCTGAGGCGGGCCTCTTGCCGGGCGCCGCGGCTGCCCACCCGGCGCTCCGGTCAGTCGATGCCCCGTGCCCGCTTGAACCGGCCGAGCCCGTCGGCGAGTTCGACGAGCGGGTCGGGGTAGTCGTGCCGCGCACGCTCCAGGCCCGGCAGCTTCCACGGTTCGTGCACCGCGGCCCCCTTCAGCCCTTCGAGCTCGGGCACCCAGCGGCGTACGTAGGCGCCGTCGGGGTCGTAGCGCCTGGCCTGGAGCACGGGGTTGAGGACGCGGTTGGGGCGGCTGTCCGTACCGGTCCCTGCCATCCACTGCCAGTTGAGCTGGTTGTTGGCGATGTCGCCGTCCACCAGGAGCCGCTGGAAGTGGCGGGCTCCCACGCGCCAGTCGACGTAGAGCGTCTTGGTCAGGAAGCTCGCGGTCAGGAGGCGGCCGCGGTTGTGCATCCACCCCTCGTGCAGCAGCTGGCGCATGGCGGCGTCGACGACGGGGTAGCCGGTGCGCCCCTCCTGCCACGCGAGCACGTCCTCCGCCGCCGACTCCTCGGTGCGCCAGTGGTCGCCGCGCGTGCGGTAGTCCTCGGCGGCCGCGTCGGGCCGTGCGGCGAGCACCTGGTGGTGGAAGTCGCGCCAGCACAGCTGCCTGACGAAGTCCCCTGCGCCCTCGCCGCCCCTGTGGCGCGCGGCGTGGACGAGTTCGGCGCTGGAGAGCGTGCCGAAGTGCAGGTGCGGCGAGAGCTTCGACGTGGCGTCGCCCGCCAGGTCGTCGTGGCGGTCCCGGTAGCCGTCGATGCCGTCACGCAGCCACGCCTTCCACCGCGCGCGGCCCACGCTCTCACCGCCGCGCGCGAGCCCCGGCGACGTGCCGGTGACGTCGTCGCGTTCGGGGAGGGACTGCGAGTGCACGTCGTCCGGTACGCGCACGGTGCGGGGCGCGGCGAGCACGGCTCGTACTCCTTGTGCGGACCAGCGGCGGAAATACGGGGTGAAGACGGCGAAGTGGTCGGAGTTCGCGGGGGTCACGGCGCCGGGCGCGACCGCGGTGACCACGGCCTCGTGGACGTACAGGCGCCGCCCGTCCCACTCCAGTGCCTCGCGCAGGCGCCGCTCCCTGGCGTGCGCGTACCGGCTGACCCCGGCGGCCATGTGGACCTCGTCGGCGTCCGTCGCCGCCACGACGGCCCGCACCTCCTCGACGAGGTCGCCGGTGCGCACCACGAGCCAGCCGCCGCGGTCCCGCAGCTGCCGGTCGAGGTCGGTCAGGCAGTCGGCGAGGAACGCCTCGCGGTTCGGCCCCGCGAATCCGGTGTCGGCGATGGCCCGGTCGCGGACGAAGAGCGGCACCACGGCGTCCGCGCTCGTGACGGCGGCGCGCAGGGGCGGGTGGTCGTGGACGCGGAGGTCGGAGGTGAACAGGACGACCGAGACATTCATGGGGGGACTCCAGTGGTGCGGTGGCGGCGCCGACAGTTCTCCCTGCCGGTTCGTACTGCCAGATCTCCTGCCTCTGCTCTCCTTCTCTCTGCTCTCCTTCTCTCTGCTCTCCTTCTCTCTGCTCTCCTTCTCTCCGCTCTCCTTCTCTCCGCTCTCCTTCTCTCTGCCTCTCTGCTCTTCTTCTCTCTGTGCTTCGGCCGGTCGGGCCTCCAGGGATGCGCCCTACGGTGTGCTGTCCGGCGCACCGCTGGACATTCCGGGTCTCGGCTAGCGTTGGGGGACGATTCGGAAACGACGATTCGGAAACATCGAGCCGAGGGCGCTGCGTCCCGCGGGCATGGAGGAAGCACGGTGCACGGTGAGTACAAGGTCCCCGGCGGCAAGCTCGTCGTGGTGGACCTGGACGTCGAGGGCGGCGAGTTGCGGCACACGCGCGTGGCGGGTGATTTCTTCCTCGAACCCGACGAGGCGCTCGACGCGATCAACGGCGCCCTGGACGGCGCTCCCGCCGACACCGACGCCGCAGGCCTGGCCGCCCGCATCGATGCCGCGCTCCCCGAGGGCACCGTCATGTACGGCCTGACGTCCGAGGGCGTCGGCATCGCCGTGCGCCGCGCCCTCGCGCACGCGACGGACTGGACGGACTACGACTGGCAGCTGGTCCACGCGGGCCCGCAGCCGCCCGCGCTGCACATGGCCCTGGACGAGGTGCTGACGCAGGAGGTCGCGGCGGGCCGGCGTCCGCCGACGCTGCGCGTGTGGGAGTGGGCGTCGCCCTCGGTGATCATCGGCAGCTTCCAGTCGCTCGCCAACGAGGTCGACCCGGAGGGCGCGGCCCGGCACGGCATCGACGTCGTGCGCCGGATCTCGGGCGGCGGGGCGATGTTCGTGGAGCCGGGCAACACCATCACGTACTCCTTGTCCGTGCCGGACGCCCTCGTGCAGGGGCTCTCCTTCCAGGACAGCTACGCCTACCTCGACGACTGGGTCCTCGGCGCCCTCGCCGACATGGGGATCAAGGCGTGGTACCAGCCGCTGAACGACATCGCGACGGACGCGGGGAAGATCGCGGGCGCGGCGCAGAAGCGGATGGTGGCGCCCGGGGGCGGGGCGGGCGCGGTGCTGCACCACGTGACGATGTCGTACGACATCGACGCGGACAAGATGCTGGAGGTGCTGCGCATCGGCAAGGAGAAGCTGTCCGACAAGGGCACGAAGAGCGCCAAGAAGCGGGTCGATCCGCTGCGCCGCCAGACGGGCCTGCCCCGCGAGGCGGTCATCGACCGCATGATCGACTCCTTCCGCGGCCGCTACGGCCTCACCCCGGGCAAGGTCACCGACGAGGAGATGGCCCGCGCCCAGGACCTCGTACGCACGAAGTTCGGGACGTCGGAGTGGACGGCTCGGGTGCCGTGATCCGGGGGGGGGGCGTCGGGCGCTCGGATCAGGAGGCGCCAGATGCTCGGGGCAAGGGCGGACCCGGCCCCCTCAGCGGGCCACGTCGTCCGACGGGCTCTTCTGCCAGGCCGTCGTGCCGAGCATGCCCGTCTCTCCGATGTCGAGGCCGCCGTCCGGCTCGATGGTCTGGCGAGGGGCTCCCTCGGCGGGGCCGATCTCCACGTAGACGCCGCTGCCCCGCTGCGTGGAGGCGTCGACCGCCGAGTAGCGCCAGACCAGAGAGGTGTACGCGGACTCCCCCGGTTTCAGGGTGACCCGGCTCGGGCCCGGGTCGTCCATGGTGGTGACCGGCTCCGTGCCCTTGAGGACCGTCACGTCGAAGAGCTCGCGGTCCACGCCGCGGACGCGGATGTCGGGGTAGCCGTTGACCTCGCGCGTGCCCTTGCCGCAGTTGGTCAGCGTCACGGACATCGCGCGCAGCCCCATCGCGGCGGTCACCATCCCGGGGGACATCGTGACGCCCGACTTCGGGCAGCGCTCGGCGGCGTCGGGCGGGGTGTCGGGGCCGCGCGGCGGATCGGTGGGCCGCGCGGTCGCCGAGGGGGCACTCGGGGCGGGGGCGGGCGACGTCGCCGTGGGAGTCGGCCTGCGTTCCGGGTTCGCCTCGCGGTCGAGCTCCTCGGAGAGCCCGCAGCCGGCCAGGAGCAGCGCGCCCAGCGACAGGGCGGCGGCGTGTCCGAGCGGTCTCGATGCGGCAGTCACGCAGAGATCATGCCATGGCCATCGTTCAGGGCCATTTCGGGCAATTGCCGCTAGGGCTCGGCGTTCCGCACCGCGACGAGGCCCGACTCGTAGGCGAAGACGACCAGTTGGGCCCGGTCGCGCGCGCCCAGCTTGGTCATCGCGCGGCTCACGTGTGTCTTCGCCGTGAACGGGCTGATGACCATGTGCGTGGCGATCTCCTCGTTCGTCAGACCTCGCGCCACCAGCGCGGTCACCTCGCGCTCGCGCCGGGTCAGCCCTTCGAGGCCGGGCGCGGTGGCCCGGTCCGGTGGGCGCGCGACGAACTCGCCGATGAGCCTGCGGGTGACCGACGGCGACAGCAACGCCTCGCCGCGCGCGACGACTTCGACGCCCTGAAGGAGGTCGGCGGGCTCGGTGTCCTTGAGCAGGAAGCCGCTGGCCCCGGCGCGCAGCGCGTCGAATACGTACTCGTCGTGGCCGTAGTTGGTGAGGATCACGACGCGCACGGCCGCGAGGCGGGGGTCGGCGACGATCCTGCGGGTCGCCTCGATGCCGGTCATCACGGGCATCTGTACGTCGATGAGGGCGACGTCGGGCACCTGCTCGCGCACGACGGCGACACCTTCCGCCCCGTCGGCGGCCTCCCCCACGACCTCGATCCCGTCCTCGGCGTCCAGCAACGCGCGGAACCCGGCCCGCATCAACGCCTGATCGTCCACCAGCACGACCCGGATCACGCGGGCTCCCTCTCCGCCGTGACAGCGGTTCCGATCGTCGCCGTCGCCCCGTCCGCCACCCCGTCCGTCCCCACCGGCAGCTCCGCCCGCACCTCGAAGCCGCCGTCCTTCCTCGGCCCCGCCCGCAGCGTGCCGCCCAGGGCCGTGACGCGCTCGCGCATGCCCGTCAGGCCCGTGCCCTCCCGCGGTGGGCGCTTCGGGTCCGCCGGGCCGTCGTCCTCGACGCGGATGCCCAACTCCCGCTCCCCGTAGCCGATGCGGACGCCCACCCGGGCGGAGCCGCCCGCGTGCCGGGCCGCGTTCGTCAGGGCCTCCTGCACGATGCGGTACGCGGCGCGGTCGAGCGCGGGGGTCAGGGGGCGCTCCCTGCCGGTGACCGTCAGCTCCACGGCGAGCCCCGCCGCGCGCGCCCGCTCCACGAGGAGGGCGGGGCTGCCGGTGGGCTCGTCGGTGCGCAACACGTCCAGCGTGGCGCGCAGTTCACGCATGGCCTCGCCGCTCGCCTCCTGGATGGCGAGCAGCGCGGGCGGTATCTCCTCGCCCCGCTTGCGCGCGAGGTGGACGGCGACGCCCGCCTGGAGCTTGACGATCGAGATGCTGTGCGTGAGCGAGTCGTGCAGCTCGCGGGCGATCCGCAGGCGCTCCTCGCCCGCCCTGCGCAGCGCCGCCTCCTCGCGGGTGCGCTCGGCCTCCAGGGCGCGCTCCTCGGACTGGCGCAGATACGCCTGCCACGTCCTGCCCGCGATGCCCGTGGCCACGGCACACACGAACCATCCGGCGAGCAGCACCGTCCGCTCGACGATGCCGTCCGCTCCGGGGGAGCCCCCGAGGAACCCCGCGAGGAACACGGCGCTCGCCGCGGCGGCCAGGAGCCTGTGCCCCTGGTGCGCGGCGGCGTGTACCGCGCCGAGCACCGGGAACGCCGCCGTCGTGCTGGGCTCGGCGTGCAGCACGAGGCCGGTCATGCAGGCGGTGGTGACGGCCGGCGCCACGCGCGGTGCGGCGCGGTGCCCGGCCAGCGCGAGGCAGCCGGTCGCCGTCAGCGCGAAGTCGAGCGGGGCGACCCCGCCCTCGTACGCCATCGCGAGCAGCACGACCGCCGTGACGAGCACGCCGAGCGTCACGTCGGCCCACCGCCGCCGCGCCGCATGCGTCCCCGCGGGCCGCGCGTCCCCGCCCCGGCACCTCACTCCGTCCCCCTCATGCTCCGCACCCTAGCCCGCGGCACTGACACCGGCGTCCCTCCCTCGGACCGCTCCCCCGCTACTCCCGCGGCAGTAGTCCCGCCGCGCGGCGACCCCGGCGACGTAGATCCAACTCCCTTCCGCCGTACGACGACCGGGGGCGTACGGGGCGGCGAGCATCGGCAGCTCAGGGACCCGCGATCCACGTGATCCATGCAATCCACGTGATCCATGTAGTCCACGTAGTCCACGTAGTCCACGTAGTCCACGTAGTCCACGTACTCGCCGAACGAGGGAGACCACCGTGAGCACACGCCCCAACGCCCGTCAGGAAGAGATCTGGAACGGGCCCGTCGGCCGCCACTGGGCCGAGCAGCAGGACCGCTACGACGCGATGGGCTCCGCCCTGAACGGCCGGCTCTTCGAGGCCGCAGCGATCCGCGACGGCGACCGTGTCCTCGACGTCGGCTGCGGCGCGGGAACCCTCACGCGGTCCGCGGCGCGCCTCGCGGGGCGGGGGCACGCGGTCGGCGTGGACATCTCGGCGCCGCTGCTCGAACGGGCCCGTGCGCGCACGGAGTCCGAGGGCGTCACGAACGTCTCGTACGAGAGGGCGGACGCCCAGACGCACCCGTTCCCCGAGGCCGGGTACGACGTGGCGATCAGCCGGGGCGGCGTGATGTTCTTCGCCGATCACGCCGCGGCCTTCGACAACATCGCGCGGGCCCTGCGCCCCGGCGGCCGCCTCGTGTTCGCCTGCCCGCAGCCCCCGGGCGCCGGCACAGAGGAGTCCCAGGCGCTCGGCCTCCTCTCGAAGATGCTGGGCGAAGTCGCCCCGGAGACAGGCGAGTCGGGCGGCTCGGAGAGCTCGGGCGGCTCGGAGAGCTCGGGCGGCTCGGGCGGTGCCGAGAGCTCGGGCGGCTCGGGCGACTCCGACGGCCACACCGCCGACGCCCGCACCGCGATGGCCTCCCTCTCCGACCCGGACCGCATCCACCGGGCCCTCGGCTCCTTCGACGAGGTGACGGTGACGCCCTTGACCATCGACACGTTCTGGGGCGAGACCCCGGCGGACGCCGTCGACTTCCTCCTCTCGCGCCCTCCGGCCCGCACGGTCCCCGCCGACAGGCGCGCCGCCCTGGAGGAGACGCTCCGCCCGTACGCGACCGGCACGGGGGTCCGGTTGCGGGGCGCGGTCTGGCTGGTGACGGCGGTGCGGCCGGAGGCACCGCACCGAACGGGACGGCTTCTGACGCGCTGCGCACGGCTGCTCCCGCGCGCGTGCCGCCCGTCGGGCTGGTAGTTCGGGGAGTTGGGGAGGGGCCGGGTGCGGGGCTTCTGGCCGGGCCAGTAACATACATACATGCATGTAGGTGCTGAGCGAATCACTCAGGCCGAGCGTCGCGCACGCACGCGTGGCGCTCTCCTGGAATCGGCCGCGCGAGGCCTCTCCCGCTACGGCTACGGGAATCTCGTGCTCGAACAGGTCGCGCGCGAGGCCGGGTTCACGCGGGGCGCGCTGTACCACCAGTTCAAGGACAAGCAGGACCTGACGCTCGCGGTCATCGAATGGATCGGCGAGACCTGGATGCGCGAAGTGGGCCCGCTCATCGAGCGGGAAGCGGACCCCGTCGCCGCCCTGCTGACCCTGGCGCGCGGCCACGCCGTGTACTGCCGACGCAACGGCGCGCGCGTGGCGACCGCGCTGCGCCTGGAGTTCAGCGGGCAGGACCATCCCGTCGGACATGAGATCGAGCGGGCGTACGAGAGTCTCGTCACGCGCTGCGAAGAGCTCATCGGCGCGGGACGCGAGGCGGGCACCGTGCCGCCGGGTCCGCCGGTCAGAACTCTCGCGCTCGCCTTCGTCGGCGCCCTGGACGGCACCGTGATCGCCCTGGCGGGACAGGAACCGCACGACGAGCACCTCACCGTCCGCGCCGTCGCGGGCGTCCTCGGGCTCGCGCCCCGCGCGTACCCCGCGGGCCCGGCCGACCTTCCCCGTACTCCCTCACTGGACTGACGGAGGTCCCTCATGAAGCTGCCCGACGCCGCGCACACATCGCGGCCCTGGAGGATCCACGAGATCACACCCGACTTCCGCCTCTACGACGTGTGGGCGCTGCCCACACCGGGCGGCCCCGACGACTTCCCTCTGCTGATCCAGGACACCGTCGGGGGCGACACGTCCCACTCCCCGTCCTGGATCGCCCGCACGCTCTTCGCGATCCGCTGGAAGCTGGGCGGGCTCCTCGGCTGGGACGGCGAGGACTCCGGCGTCGGCCGCCGGGTGCCCACGCTGCGCGACCGGCTGCCCGCCGATCTGCGCGAGGGCCCGACAGGGCCGGTGTTCAAGACTCTGCCCTTCAAGTCGGTCTTCCTGACAGACGACGAGTGGGCATCGGAGATCGCCAACAAGACCATGCACGGGGTGATGCACATGAGCTGGGTCCCGGACGGCAAGGGCGGCTACCGCGGCCAGATGGCCGTCCTGGTGAAGCCGAACGGCCTCTTCGGGAAGGCCTACATGGCCGCGATCGGGCCGTTCCGGCATCTGCTCGTCTACCCGCCGCTGATGCGGGAGATCGACCAGACCTGGCGGGCGCACGGCGCGCACGGTGTGCGCGGCACGTAGCCTGGAGCGCATGGAGGCTGATCCGTTCGAGGCCGAGCGGGCGAGCGGCTGGGAGGTCGTGCACCCGCTCGGCGGCACGCCCTTGGACGGCGTGGACGTCGCGGGATTCCGCGACCGGTACGCCGTCGGCCTCGACGCGCGAGTACTGCCCCAGCCGACCGTGACGGTCGTGATCGACCTCGGCGACCATCCCATCGCCCTCGAAGACCCGGGCGGGACACGGACGTTGAGCGGCCTGGTCGCGGGGATGTCGCCGAGGCCCGCCCGGGTGCGCGGACGGCACGTCGACTGCGTGGAGGTGCATCTGTCGCCCCTGACGGCCTACGCCTCACTCGGCGTCTCGCCCACCGACCGGGAGGACGGCGTGATCGACCTGGCCGATCTGTGGGGACGCCACGAAGCACTGCTCCGCGAGGAGTTGGCCGCGGCCGAGGGATGGGAGGCACGCTTCGCACTCCTCGACCGCTTCCTGGCCGAGCGCTGTGGAGCAGGGGCGTCCGTGGACCCGGAGGTGGCCGCCGCCTGGGAGCGGATCGCCTCCCTGGGCGGCCTGGTCGGCGTCAACACCCTTGCCGAGGCGTGCGGTTGGAGCCGCAAGCGGCTGTGGTCCAGGTTCACCTCCCAGGTCGGCCTCACCCCCAAGCGTGCCGCGATGCTCGTCCGCTTCGACCGGGCCGCCCGCGCCCTGGCGGCGGGCCTGCGCGCCGCCGAGGCCGCGGCCGTGTGCGGGTACGCCGACCAGTCCCATCTGCATCGCGACGTGCTGGCCTTCGCCGGGTGCGCGCCGGGCGCGCTGGGCCCGGCGCGGGTGCGGTGGTCGGCGCGGGAGGAGTAGTCGGCGCGAGAGCAGTGGTGAGGGTGAGGGCCGGGCGCAGTGGTCGCGCCGGACGCAGAGGTCGGGCCGGACGCAGAGGTCGGGCCGAAGGCAGCGGTCGGGCCGGACGCAGAGGTCGGGCCGGACGCAGTGGTCGGCGGATCTCACGCCGCCCGCGCCCGCCCGCCGCGCGTGGCCAGACACAGCAGCGCCGTCCCGGCCCCGCACCCCACGAGCAGGCACAGACCCACGGCCCACCAGCCGCCCGCGACCGTGACGGCGAGCCCCACCAGCGGCGGCCCCGCGAGCGCGCCGATGCTGCCGAGCTGCGCCACCAGGCCGTTCGCGGAGTCCATGTCCGAACTCGCCCGCACGGCAAGGGGAATCGCCGCGAAGACCGTCGCCACGACCAGTTCGTTGCTGAACGCCACCACGAGCGCGCTGCCCACCGAGCCCCAGGTGCCGCCCATCCCGCCGAAGGCGGCGAACGCCCCGGCCGGCATCAGCAGCGCGACCAGGAAGAGATACGTCACGCTCTTTCCCCTGCGCAGCAGCGCGCTCGCCAGGAAGCCGCCGGTCACGCCGACGAACGACACGACGCCGGTGAGCGTGCCCGCCGTCTCCGTGGGGACGTCGAACTCCTCGTGCAGATAGGTCGGATAGAGGGTGACGCAGGTGACGATCGCGCCGCTGATCGTGGCGAAGCCCGCGCCGAGCGCGATGGGCCGCGCCAGGCGGCGCACACGCGGACCGAACGCTCCGCGGCCCTCCCCGATGCCGCTCCCCCGCTCGGCGACCGGGCGGCCCTCGGCGCTGTCCGCGGGCAGCCTGGTCACCGCGAGCGCGACCACGACGGTCACCGCGGCTGCGATGGTCAGCCAGGCCCGCCAGTCGAACCACGCGGAGAGCACACCTCCCGCGAACGACCCCACCGCGAGGCCCACCGGCATGAACGTCCCCCAGATGGCGAGCGCGGTGGTCAGCCGGCTGCCGCTGCCGAGGGCGAAGAGCAGGACCGGCGCGACGATCACCACGACCACATAGCCGACGCTCTCCACGAGCCGCCCCGCCAGCATTCCGGCGAAGCTCCCGGTGTGGGCGCAGAACAGCCCGGCGGCCCCCATCACGAGCAGCCCGGCGATGAGCATCCGGCGGGCGTCATAGGGACGGAGCAAGTAGCTGACGGCCAGGCCGAGTACGGCGGCAACGGCCGTCACCAACGAAGTGACGAGGGCGACTTGACTGAGGGAGAGCGACAAGTCCGCGCGTAATTCCACGGATACCGGTGTCATCTTTCCCATGCTGGTGGCGGCGGTCACGCCCGCGAGATAGATTAACCAGAACTTCCACCAGAACGCCGTCGCCTCAGGCTCCGCTCCAGGCTCCTCAGAAGTCCCGTCAACTTCCATGCTGCGTACGGCGTTTGGCTTCTCTTCTTCCACGAAACTTCATTTCCTCTTGTTCTGGGGGCTCGATCCGGTGCGGAAAAGGCTCGGTGAAATCGACGAAGGTGAAATCGACGAAGTCGTCGTGATGGGTTCGCTCGTCATGGACCGCAAGTTCTTCACCGCGGGAACTTACCGCTTCGGTGCGGAGAGCACGACGGGAACGGTCTGGAGCGTGGAGCGGCACCACGGCGGAGTGGGACGCAATGTCGCCGTCAACATGGCCCGATTAGGGGCTCGGCCCACCTTCGTCGGCCTCTCCGGATTCGGCCCCGACGCCATGGACCTGGAAAGGGAGATGACC
The DNA here is from genome assembly GCF_040647455.1 of Streptomyces sp. NPDC041068. Classification (NCBI taxonomy): domain Bacteria; kingdom Bacillati; phylum Actinomycetota; class Actinomycetes; order Kitasatosporales; family Streptomycetaceae; genus Streptomyces; species Streptomyces sp. NPDC041068. The sequence continues at coordinate 173,862 of NZ_JBEZCG010000002.1, read as the reverse complement.
GGGCTCGGCATCAGGATCCAGGCGCACCGCACGGCCGACGGCGTCGGCCGCTTCGACGTCGCGCTGGACGCCCTGCGCCGCCAGATCTCCTCCCGCATCGCCCTGCCGGACCCCGCGGCGGCCACCCCGCTCGCGGGGCCCGCGCTCGACGCCCTCGTCGCCCGCGCGAAGGCGGTCGTCACCGAGGGCGGGCTCGACGAGAAGTTGCAGGCCCGTGCCTCGCGCCAGGCGAGGAAGCACGGCGTGCCGATGTGCTGCATGCCCACCCGGCAGGCCGACTTCGGCCCGCGGGCCCACCTCCTGCCGCTGTACGACGTACTGATTCTCAACGCGCGCGAGGCCGAGACCCTGTCGGGTCGGGCCGCCGAGCCCGCCGAGCAGGCGGCCCTGCTCCGTCACCGGGGCCCCCGGATCGTCGTGGTCACCTCGGGGGCGGACGGTGCGGCCGTGGCCACCGCCGACGCCCCCGAGCCGACGGTGCTCCCGGCCGAGGACGGCGCGTGCGCGGACGACACGGGCGCCGGTGACGCGCTGGCCTCCGCCTTCGTCCTCGGCCTGGTGCGCGGCGCGAGCCCCAGGGACGCCCTTGCCCGGGGGCTGCGGGCGGCCCGCGTGACGCTCGGGTGCCGGCAGAGCACCTGCCGCACGCTGTCGCAGGCCACCGGGCTCAAGGTGCCAGGAAGCGCGTGGTAGAGCCCACCCGGTGCGCGTGCATGGTGATGCCGTCCTCGGCGAGCCCTCGCGCGATGGTCTCGTCGTCGTACGAGGCCAGGCCCGCGTCGGTGAGGATCTGCAGGTCGGTGGAGTGCATGGCGATGTCGTCGATGCGGGCCTGGCGGATCTCGCCGACGTTGTGGCCGTCGTATCCCACCGGCAGTTCGTACGCCCGGTCGGCGCGGAAGGCGAACATCAGCAGGTGGTAGTGGCCCTGCTCCCACTTGCCCGTGAACTCGTAGACGGCGGAGAGGGAGCAGGACTCCACGGCGATGCCGGTCTCCTCACGGGCCTCCCGCAGGGCCGCGGCCTCGGCGGCCTCCCCCGGCTCGATGCCTCCGCCGGGGAGCAGCCAGCTGCCCGCGTACGGTCCCTTCAGCTGGTGGACGAAGGTCACGGTCCCACCGGGGCCGGGGATCGCAAGCAGGGCTGCGGGCAGGGCGCGTGAGAATCGGTTCATCGTCGCGTGTCATCCTCGTTCGGTGCTCGGTCGGCCGCACATCAGTACTCGGTCGGCCATCCGTCGGGCGGGATGACCAGGGCGAGGCCGATGCGTTCTCCCTCCACCCTGCCCTTGCGGTAGTACGGCTCGGTGCGGGTGGTGAAACCATAAGTTGCCAGCGCCTGGCCCGGGTTGGCGAGTTCGGGGCCACAAATGATCACCTTCGAGCGTACGTCGAAGGCCATCGCCTCCCGCACCAGCGTGTCGCTCGGCTCGTCCGTCTCGATGTACGCGACGAACTCACCCCGGGCGCGCAGGGAGTAGCGCACGGACCTGATCGGGTACCCGGCGCCCCGCAGGTGCGCGTACATCAGGTACTCGTTCTGGAAGCTCATCAGTGTCAGGCCCGACTCGGCGCCCGCAACGATCGTCGGGAACGGCGCCCCTGGCGTCGCGGAGACGGTCGAGACCGAGAGGACGTTGCTGCGCCGGGCCTCGGCGTAGTAGCCCTTGAACTCACCGAAGGGGCCCTCGACTTCGGTCTCCTCGTGGACCGTGCCGGTGATGACGTGCGTCGCGTCGTCGGGCACCGGAGGGCTGCCGCCGATGCCGATGCGGTGGCCGACGAGGCGGGACGCGATGTCGTAGTCGTCGCCCTCGGCCGGCAGCCGCGACGCCGCCACCACGGTGACCGCCGGATCCGCGCCGAGGAAGATCGAGACCGGCATGGGGCGGCCGGTCTCCAGCCAGGCGAGGAGGTTGCGGTGCCCGTCGGTGCGTGGGTCCAGGAAGATCCGCGCCCGGTCGGGGCCGACCACCTGGATGCGGTAGAACCCCAGGTTGACGCCGCTGCCGTCCGGCCGAGTGGTCACCCCGACGCCCGCGGTGACGTACGGGCCCGCGTCGCCGGGGCGGTGCTGGAGGATCGGCAACTCGTCCAGCAGACCGGGCAGTTCGAGCCGCTTCACCGGTTCCCCGCCGGGTGCGGGGGCGGTGGGGACCGGGCCCGCGAGGCGGTCCGACATCTCCGCCAGGTGCCGCTCCTCGGTGGTGGTCAGGGCGGCGAGCAGGACGTCGCGCGGATAGGGGTGGCACAGCACGCGGGCACCGGGGCGCTCGGTGAGGTGCGTGAAGACGACCGTCGGCCGGCTCCCGTGCGCCTTCTCGATGTCGGCGAGCGTGCGGGCCGCCTCGACGCGGGTGCTGATCGGAGCGTCGTACGTGTACAGGTCGACGGCGTCGTAGCAGGCGGGCAGGCCCAGGTCGGCGGCGGTGGCCGCGCGGGTCAGGCCGCTGCCCGGGAAGGCGCCGCCGGTGGGCGACGCCTCGTGGGGTCCTGTGGTGCTCGTACTCACGTCCTCACCCGCAGTTCGGCCGGGAACGGGCGGCAGTCCGCCGTGGACTCCCTGGCCGTCTCCCAGGGGAAGACGATCCAGTCGTCGATGACGGCCGGGCAGTAGTCGGGCACGTAGGAGCTCTGGTGGTTGCGGACGACCGCCGCGAACCGCACGTCGCCCGGGCCGACGCCGGCCGCCGCGAGGTATTCGAGCACCGCGTCGGCGGTCGCGCCCGTGCCGACGATGTCGTCGACGACCAGGACCCGGCCGCCGGGCATCGGGCCCGCGCCCTCCACGACGGGGCGCTGCTTGTCCGCGTACCGGCTGTCGTCCTTGGTCCTGCGGACGCGGATCGTGTGCATCGCCGGGACATCGAGCGCGCAGGTCAGATGGCCCGCCGGGGTGAGGCCGCCGCGGGCGACGGCCAGCACGGTGTCCGGCACGAAGCCGTCGGCGCGGATCGCGTCGGCGAGGTCGTCGAGGAGGGTGCCGAAGGAGTTCCAGTCGAGCAGGTAGGGGCCTTGCCGCGACCACATGCCGGGACGTCCGTCCGGCTCCCGCGCCGCACCGGACTGCCTGTCCGACTCCGGCGCGCCGGGCTCCCCGACCGACTCCCGCACGTCGGGCTCCCCGACCGACTCCCGCGCACCGGACCGACCGACCACCTCCGGCGCGAGGGCCCGCTCGACCGGCTCCCGCATGCCGGGCGGCCCGGCCGGCTCTTGCGTACCGGAAGGCCCGGCCGACTCTTGCGCACCGGACCGACCGACCGGCTCCCGCGCACCGGACCGACCGACCGCCTCCGGCGCGAGGGCCCGCCCGACCGGCTCCCGCATGCCGGGCGGCCCGGCCGGCTCTTGTGTGACGGGTGATTCAGTCATCCTCGTACCGCCTCCGCGACGTGGTCGACATCGATCTGCACCGAGCGTTCGCGGGCGTGCGGGCGGTTCTCCGCGCGGCCCGCGCCGGTGACCCGGATGAACTCGGCCTTCTCCCGGAACGCCGCCAGGTCGGGCGCCCCCGAGTAGCTCATCGCCGACTGCACGCCGCCGGTGAGCGCGCGCAACGTGGTGGACAGCGGGCCCGAAGCGGGGAAGGTCGCCTCGACGCCCTCGGGGACGTAGTCGTCGACCTCCTCCTGCGTGACCTTGCCGCCCGCGGCCTTGCGCAGCGTCAGCTCCATGCCGAGGGAGACGAAGCCGTTGCTGATGCGGTACTTGCGACCGTCCCGCTCCACCGGCGTGGCCTCGCTCTCGTCGGCGCCCGCGAGCGCGGAGCCGAGCATGACGGCGTCGGCGCCCGCGGCCAGCGCCTTGGCGATGTCGCCCGCCTGCCGGATCCCGCCGTCGGCGATGATCCGCACACCGGACCCGACCGCCGCGGCGGCGCAGTCGAGTACCGCCGTGAGCTGCGGCACTCCGGTGCCCGCGACCAGGCGCGTGGTGCAGACACCGCCGGGCCCGATGCCGACCTTCACCACCTGGGCCCCGGCCTCCGCGAGGTCGCGCACGCCGTCGGCGGTGGCCACGTTGCCCGCGATCAGCGGAACGTGCGGGTACTCCTTGCGCAACTCCCGCACACTGTCGATGACTTGGTCGCTGTGACCGTGCGCGACATCGACGAGGAGGATGTCCACGCCGTGCTCGACCAGCACGGCGGCCCGCTCACGCCAGTCGCCGGTGACGCCGACCGCCGCGCCGGTCAGGAGCCGTCCGTCGGCGGCCAGCGTCGCCCGCTCGGCCGCTTCCCCTTCGGGGCGCAGGGACTTGACCGCGTCGAGCTGGATGACCTGCTGGTCCAGGGTCTGCATCCGGTGCAGGATGCCGAGGCCGCCCTGCAGGGCCATGGCCGCGGCCATGCGGTCGCCCGTGCACCACTGCGTGTTGGCGGAGATGATCGGTACGCGCAGCCGCACGCCCGGCAGCAGCTCCGACGTCGTGTCGGCCTGGCGCCTGCTGGTCAGCGAGGTGCGCTGCGGCACGAACAGGACGTCGTCGAAGCTCAGCCCGGTCCGCGGTGGTTCAGTGATCCGCATCGTCGGCTCTCTCCTCCGTCAGCCGCGCGTGTCGGCGGTCAGTGCGGTCAACTCCTGGCGCAGCACGGGCTCCTGGAGCGCGCCGCGCCACACGGCGGTGGTCATCGTGGCGGGTGTGCGGATGCCGCGCATGGCCATGCACAGGTGCTCGCCTCGGGCGATGACGGCCACGTCCGGCGAGCCGGTCAGCTTCTCGACGTCGTCGGCGATGTCCTGCGAGAGCTGCTCCTGGGACTGGAGCTTGTGGGCGTGCAGATGCGCGATGCGGGCGAACTTGCTGAGGCCGAGCATGCTGCCCTGCGGGAGATAGCCGATGGTCACCCGGCAGGAGAAGGGCAGCAGGTGGTGCTCGCACAGCGACCAGACGCTGATCCCGGAGACCGCGACCAGGCTGCCGCTCGCCGTGGTCTCGAAGACGGTGTCGACCGAGCCGGGGTCGTACTGGGTGAACTCCCGCCACCAGCGGGCATAGCGCGCCGGCGTCTCGCGCAGGCCCTCGCGCTGCGGGTCCTCGCCGATCTCGACGAGCAGACGGCGGGCGATCTCCTCCAGCGGGTCCGCGCCCGGGGCGGCCGTACCGCCGTTCAGTAACGACTCCCTGGTCAGGGCCTGTTCCTCGGTCAGCACTTCGTTGTCGGTCAGCACTTCGAAGCCGTTGCTCATCAAACCCCCCGCTTGCTTCCCCAGATGTTCACGTGCAGCCTTCCCGAGAGATTCCACTTGCGTGCGATCACCGCGTCCGCCAGGTTCCGCATCCCGGAGTCGATCTCCTCGGGAGACTGTCCCCGCGGCATGATCCAGACGTTGCGCAGTGCGAACTCCTCGACGAGCGTGTCGACCTCATCGAGGTCGGACGCGTCGCCGCAGACGAACTTGAAGGCCACGCGCGGCAGTTGCCCGAACCTCTTCAGCACCTCCGGTACGAGCCGGCGGTCCTTCGCCACTCCGGAGTGCGCGAGCTTCGGCGACACGTTGAAGCCCGCACCCGCCTCCACCAGCGCGTCGCCGGGGGCCACGGTGCCGTTCGTCTCGAACTCCACCGCGATGCCCCGCTCGCGCAGCGCACGGACCACGGGCAGCACCCGGGCCTGCTGGCTGAGCGGTTCACCACCGGAGATCACGATCAACTCGACGCCGAAGTCGAGCAGTTGGGCCGTCACCTCGTCCGGTGGCAGCGCGTGCAGCTCGTCGGCCGCCCGATAGGCGACGCCGGTGTCCGACTCGCCCTTCCAGTCCCAGGTGTACGGGGTGTCGCACCACCGACACGTCAGGTTGCAGCCACCCAGCCGCAGGAACGCACACGACCTTCCCGTGGAAGGCCCTTCGCCCTGTACGGCGCTAGGTGGGCCCGAAGATCTCGTTGACCACGAGCTTCGGAACCGCCATGCACACCACCCCCTTCGCGCCCTTTCGGGCCCGCGTCGGATCCAGCATCAAGATGAGCGGTCAGTGGTCCCGCAGACCCGACCGGGCCGCGTCGGCGTCCGCCGCTTGCGGCCGGTACGTCGCCCAGGTCTTCGGCGTCTCGGAAACCCGCACGGCGGTGAGCTCGGGGTATTCCTTGGACCACGCCTGGTGGATCCACATGCATAAGTTCTCCGCCGAGGGATTCCGGCCGTCGAGAACGTCATTCAGGTGGCGGTGGTCCAGCGTCTCGTCCATCCACTTCTGGAATCGGCCGAGCTCGCCGTAGTCGCGTACGAATCCGGCCTCCGTCAACTGATCCGGGGCGGCGGAGAGTTCGAGCACCACGACGTAGTTGTGACCGTGCAGCCTGCCGCAAGGGTGTTCCGCGGGCAGATGGGCCAGTTGATGGCTGGCCGAAAAGCGAAACTCTTTCGTGATGGAAAGCAAGGCCCCAGCACCTTTCTCCGTGTGCACACCGAAAGCAGTGTGGCGACATGGCAGTTGAGTGATTGTGAGTGAGCTCTGACGCCCACCGCAAGACCGCCATGTGAATGCCTTCACTTTTGAGCGGGGTCAGCGGGACCAGAATTCGACGCCCCCGGACGGCCGTTGACCACAGGGCCGCGCATTCGCTGACGGGATCACGCCACGGCCGCGCGCCGGGCGCACAGCCCCTCCCGCGTGTCATATGCCCCGAGGAACGCGCCTGGTTCGACGCTCAACTCCCTTAGCACCCGCAACCTTCGGCCAAACACCCCTGCCGGGCGTTTGAGACGGAAGAGGCCGACGGCCCCGTCCGTGACGCGTGCCGCGCCCTGCATGTGTCTTGATGCGGTCGGTGGCAGAGCAACCTGGAAGTCGCGGCGTCACCTCGTCTTTTCCTACGCTTTCCCACAGGCCCGGCGGAGGGGAGGGCGCATGGCGCCCGCACGGCACGTGTCCGTCCACGGCCCTGATGTGTAGTGTGGCTAGACATGAAGGCAGAAACCCTGAGAGGCAACCTGGAAGGGATGCTGCTGTCCGTGCTGGAGCCCGGTCAACTGCACGGCTACGCGGTCATCGAGGAGCTGAAGCGACGCAGCGGCGAGGCGATCAACCTCCCCACCGGCACGGTCTATCCGGCCCTGCACCGGCTGGAGGCCGCGGGCCTGGTCGGCAGCGAATGGGGCCGGCACAACGGCCGCCGCCGTCGCAACTACTACCTGACCGCGGCCGGACAGCGAGCCCTCGCGGACAAGCGCACGGCCTGGCAGGAGGTTTCCTCGGTCATCTCCGTAGTCCTTGGAGGACAGGCGTAATGGAAGCGGCGGTACTGCAGCGCTACACGGACCACTTGGCCGAACACCTCGTGGGCACGGGATCCCGGCGCACCGCGATCCTCGACGAGGTGATGGACGGGCTGCAGTGTGCCGCGGAGGACAACCTGGAGGAGTGCCCCGACCCGGAGTCGGCCGCGCACCGCGCGGTCCAGGAGTGGGGGCCGCCCAGCGAGGTCGCCCGCGCCTACAACGAGGCGACGCTCCGACTGAGCGCCAACCGCCTCTCCTTCCGTGCCGTCTGCATGCTGCCGCTGCTCGCGGCGACCTGGGCGTACGCCCTCCTGGGCGGGCCGCCGGGGCCCTGGGCGGTCCAGCACCCGCCGACCCTGCTCGTGGGCCTGTCCCTGGTGATGTTCGGCTGTGTCCTGTGCCTGGCCGGCGCGGTGTCCGGGCTGCGCAAGGGCAGCGGGTTCGCGGCGGCGGCCGAGCGGTGCGCCCGTGGCGTCACGACCGGGACGCTCGGCGCCCTCATCGGGCTGCTCTGCGCCCTGGGCGCGCTCGTGGTGCTCCTGCTCAACCGAGGGCTGAGCCATCCCGAGTCCCTGGACTGGGAGTTGGTGTCCGTGCCCGCCACGCTGACCGTGATCGCGGGCGCGTATTTCGGGTGCTCCCTGAGGAGGTTCCTCGCCGTGATGCGCGGGGCGGAGACGCGCTCCTAACCGTGCCCCTCACCCGCGTCCCGACCCGCGCCCCGCCGTGTGCCGCCTCTCGCATCGACTCCCGCTTCGGCTCCCGCTCCCGCATCGACTCCCGCTCCTGCTCCTGCCGCCCCGCGTCGATCAGGACGCCCGCGATCACGACGGCCACCGCGAAGACGGCGGCCCCGCCGAGGAAGGCCCTGGTGTAGCCGTGAGTCATGGCCTCGGCCGCGCGGGCCACCAGGGCGTGGCGTCCAAGGCCGGGGTGATGGGTCTGACCCGCGCGCTCGCCAAGGAGCTCGGCCCGCGGGGCGTCCGCGTCAACTGCGTCGCGCCCGGCCTGGTGGAGACCGACCAGATGAAGGCGGTCGCGGCCGAGGGCCGGGCGCGCTACGAGCGGATGATCTCGCTGCGCAGGCTCGGCAGGCCCGAGGAGATCGCGAACGTGGTGCTGTTCCTCGTCTCGCACGCCTCGCGCTACATCACCGGCGCCACGCTCGACGCCGACGGCGGCATCTGACCCGTCACGGATCACCCCGTCGCGGATCACCCGTCGCAGATCACCCCGTCACGGATCACCCGTCACAGATCACGGAGAGGAGTGCAACCACCGTGCTGCGCGCCGTACTTGAGATGACGGTCCGCGCGGGATACGAGGGCGAGTTCCGCGCCACCTGGCAGCAGACGGCGCAGGCCGCCGCCCTGATGCCGGGCAGCGTCTCCCAGACGCTGCTGCGGGACCCCGACTCCCCGCGCACCCACCTGCTCATGGCCGACCGGGCCGACAGCGCCTCCCTCGAGGCGTTCCAGAAGAGCCCCGAGCGGGCCGAGCTCAGCGCCCGCCTGGAGACGTTCCGCGAGTCGGCGCACAAGCGGGTCCTTGAGGCCGTCCACCACATCCCCGCCCGCGCCGCCCGGGAGCCCCAACCCCGTTAGAAATCACGAGAATTGAGAGGTGCAGGTCATGGCCGTACGCATCATGGTGTCCGCCCGTATCGACGACAAGGACAAGGAGGCCTTCGATGCCCCACCAGGAAGGTGAGCCACGGCCCCGGACCGGCGTGAGCCACCGCGCGGGGGTCGCGGTGGCTCACGGTCCTGGGTGGGGCGGATCGGTCAGACGCGGCTCTCCCTCTCGTCGGCCTCACTCGGCGCGGCCTGTCCGGGGTCCTTCGCAGCGGAGCCCGCCACGGTCCTGCTCTCGCTCGGCACGGGTCCCGTGGCGGCCAGAACGCGTGCGAGGCCGTTCGGGAACCACCAGTTGGACCGGCCGAGGAGGGTGACGAGGGCCGGTGTCAGCAGGCCCCTGACCACCGTGGCGTCGATGATGATGCCCGCCGCGAGCGCGGTCGCGAAGACCTTGACGTCGGTGATGGGGATGCCGGCGAGGGCCGTGAAGGCCAGGAACAGGATCAGGGCCGCCGATGTGACGAGCCGTCCGGTGCGGCTGATGCCGGTCACCACGGACGGGACCGTGGTGTCGGTCTGGCCCTTGGCGAGCAGGTCGAGGTGGGTCTCCCTGATGCGGTGGAGGATGAACACCTCGTAATCCATGGAGAGTCCGAAGAGGAACGCGAAGACCGCCATGGGGATCCAGATGGTCACCGCGCCGATCGCCGGGGTGTCGAACAGCAGCTCGCTGCCGTATCCCTTCTGCCAGATGAGGACGACGACGCCGTACGCGGCGCAGGTGGAAAGGGCGTTGAGGACCAGCGCCTTCAGCGGCAGCACGACCGAGCGCAGGGTGCGCGCCAGGACGATGAAGGTGAGCAGGGCGACGAACAGGACGATCAGGCCGAGCTTTCCGTAGACCGCGTCGATGAAGTCGCCGTCGGCCGGTGGGCCGCCGCCCGCCAGCGTCCCTGGCGTGCCGGTGGCGGTGTCGACGACGGAGTCGACCGTGTCCTTGCCGCCGCTGCTGGAGGGGTCGTCACTCGTCCATACGTCGATGACGCGGCTGCCCTGGCGGTTCCAGTCGTCGGGGGCGACGGTGCCCGCGACGCCGTCGATGCGGCTCAGTTCGGTCTGCATCGCCTTGGCGTCGGCCGCGTCGACGACCACCTCGACGGGGCGTGCGATGCCCTCGCCGAAGCCCGCGTCCACGATCTTCTCGAAGGCCGCGGCCGGCTTGCCGCCGTGGGCGAGGGTCGACGTGGCGGGCTGTCCGAGCCGCAGGGCGAGCACCGGGGCGGCGAGGGCGAGCAGCAGGGCGCCACTGAGGATCGCGCACAGGGCGGGCCTGCGCGTGGTCACCCGGGCGATCCTGCCCCACAGCCGGCTGTCGGCGCGGTGGGCGCGGCGCGGCCGGTCCAGCTTGTCGCCCCACGCGTACAGCAGCACGGGCAGCAGGGTCAGGGCGACGGCGACGCTGACCAGCGGGATGAGCAGTCCGGCGTACCCGACGCTGCGCAGGAACGGCACCGGCAGGACGACGAGCGCGGCGAGCGAGATGGCGACCGTGGCACCGCTGAGCATCACGGCGCGGCCCGCGCTGGCCACGGAGCGCTCGACGGCGAGCTTGCGCGCCTCGGGTTCGGGCCCGTCGGCGCCCGGCTTGGCGCGCTCCTCGCGCCAGCGGGTGACGACGAGCAGGGCGTAGTCGATGGCGACGCCGAGGCCGATCAGCGCCACCAGGTACTGGACGATGAAGGAGACGTCGGTGATCCCGGTGACCCCGCGCACCAGCAGGAAGGTGGTGGGGATGGCGACGGCGGCCATCAGCAGGGGCACGATCGCAAGGCCGCTGGCGAAGACCAGGGCGAGGACGACCAGGGCGCCGACGGCGCCGATCAGCGTCTCGTAGATGGGGCTGCGGGCGGCGCCGCTGTCGCGCCCGGAGAGCACGGGCTGTCCGGTGAGTTCGACCTCCGCGCCCGCGATCTTCGCCTGCTCGACGGTCTTCTTGATCGCCGGCAGGGACTGGTCGTAGGGGGCGTTGGTGGGGTTGGCGCGCGGGTAGACGAGCACGACGGTGGTGCGCTTGTCCTTGGAGAGCAGCGCTTCGTCGCCGGTGCTCGCGTACGAGACGCTGCGGCCGCCCTGCGGGGTGACCTTGGTGATCAGGTCGCCCCACTGCTCGGTCACGTCCGCACTGTCGACGGTGGTGCCCTTCGGCACGGTGACGGTGAGCAGCAGCGGTGCGTTCTTGCCGCCGGTCTGCGCGAAGCGCTGGGCCAGGGTGTCGTTCGCCTTCTGGGCCTGGCGGTCCGGTAACCGCGACTCGAAGGTGAGCTTGTCGATGGTGCTGCCCGCCATCGCGCCGCCGACGAGGGTGAACGCCACCCAGATCAGGACCACGGGCCACCGGTGAGCGAGCACCCACCGTGTCATGCGCTCCACGGGACCAACCTCCTGTAGGGACACTATTGTGTAGCCGTGCTACTTATCGCAGTCACGGTAGCCAGATCCCAACGACCGTGCAAGACACCGCAGTTCACGCGTGTTGAATGGGCGGGCACGCGGAAGGCCCCCTGCGCGTGGTCGCAGGGGGCCTTGAGGGATCGTCACCGCCGTCGGCGGGCGGCGTGTCGGTCAGTCGCGCAGGGCGGGAATGACGTCCGTGCCGTAGGTGCCGATGACGCCTTCACGGGCGTCGTGCATGGCGTAGAGGGCGAACTGGTCGATGCCCAGATCCCTCAACTGCCGTAATTTGGCGATGTGTTGCTCGGCAGTGCCGATGACGCAGAAGCGGTCCACGATGTCGTCCGGGACGAACGCCGTGTCGGGATTCCCCGTGCGGCCGTGGTGGGCGTAGTCATAGCCCTCGCGGGCCTTGATGTAGTCCGTGAGGTCGGCGGGGACGGCATCCGAGGTCTCGCCGTACTTCGCCACCAGGTCGGCGACGTGGTTACCGACCATGCCGCCGAACCAGCGGCATTCGTCGCGGGCGTGGGCGAGCGCGGCGGGCGATTCGTCCTCGGTGACGTAGGCGGGGGCGGCGACGCAGATCGTCACGTCCGCCGGGTCCCGGCCCGCCGCGACGGCCGCGTCACGGACCGCCTTGACCATCCACTGGGTCAGATACGGGTCGGCGAGCTGCAGGATGAAGCCGTCGGCCTCCTCACCCGCCATCTTCAGGGCCTTGGGGCCGTAGGCCGCCATCCAGACCGGGACCTCCGCGCCCTCGCGCACCCAGGGGAACTTGAGCACCGTGCCGCCCAGATCCACCTCGTCGCCGCGCCCCAGAGCCCGGATCACCTTCATCGCCTCGCTGATCCGCGCCAGCGTGTTCGGCTTGCGCCCCGCCACGCGCATCGCCGAGTCGCCCCGGCCGATGCCGCACACGGTGCGGTTGCCGTACATGTCGTTCAGCGTGGCGAAGGTCGACGCGGTGACCTCCCAGGTGCGGGTGCCCGGGTTGGTGACCATGGGGCCGACCTTCAGCGTGCTCGTCTCCGCCAGAATGCGGCTGTAGATGACGAACGGCTCCTGCCACAGCACGCACGAGTCGAACGTCCACCCGTATGTGAACCCCACCCCCTCCGCACGCTTCATCAGGTCGACGACCCCAGCGGCGGGCGGGTCGGTCTGCAGGACGAGTCCGAAGTCCATGTGAAGCCCCTTCCTGATCGAGCCGTGGCCCGGGGTCTAACGCAGGTACTGACAGGTGCCGCGCGGTACGAACGCGCCGTGGCCCGCACGCCCGGTGAACTCCCGCTCCGTGATGACGGGTTCACCGCGCGAGAGGACCGTCTCCACCTGTCCGGTGAGACGCTTTCCCTCGTACGCGGAGTAGTCGACGTTCATGTGATGCGTCGCGGCGGAGATGGTCTGCTCGGCAGTCGGGTCGTACACGACCACGTCCGCGTCCGCGCCCGGCGCGATGGTGCCCTTCTTGCCGTACAGGCCGAACATCCTGGCCGGGTTGGCGCAGGCGATCTCGATCCAGCGGCGTCGGCTGATGTGCCCGTCGACGACCCCCTGGTGCAGCAGGTCCATGCGGTTCTCCACGCCCGGCATGCCGTTGGGGATCTTCGAGAAGTCGCCGCGGCCCAGTTCCTTCTGCCCCGAGAAGCAGAACGGGCAGTGGTCGGTGGAGACCACCTGGAGATCGTCGGTGCGCAGGCCGCGCCAGAGCGCCGCCTGATGTTCCTTCGGCCGAAGAGGCGTCGAGCACACGTACTTGGCGCCCTCGAAGTCCGGCTCGGCGAGATTGTCCGTGGAAAGGAAGAGGTACTGCGGGCAGGTCTCGCCGAATACCGGAAGCCCGTCGTCCCTGGCGCGGGCCAGCTCGGCCACCGCCTCCTGCGCCGACACATGGACGACGTACAACGGCGCGCCCGCGACCTGCGCGAGCCGGATCGCGCGGTGCGTGGCCTCGGCCTCCAGCAGCGCCCTGCGGACCTCGCCGTGGTAGCGGGGGTCGGTGCGCCCCGCCTGCAGGGCCTGCTCGACCAGGACGTCGATCGCGATGCCGTTCTCGGCGTGCATCATGATCAGCCCGCCGTTGGCGGACGAGCGCTGCATGGCGCGCAGGATCTGCCCGTCGTCGCTGTAGAAGACGCCGGGATACGCCATGAAGAGCTTGAAGGAGGTCACCCCCTCCTCCACGAGCAGGTCCATCTCCTTCAGCGTCCGCTCGTTCACATCGGAGACGATCATGTGGAAGGCGTAGTCGATCGCGCACTTCCCGTCCGCCTTCTTGTAGTAGGCGTCGAGGCCCCCGCGCAGGCTGTGCCCCACCGACTGCACCGCGAAGTCGACGATGGTGGTGGTGCCGCCCCAGGCCGCGGCCCGGGTGCCGGTCTCGAAGGTGTCCGACGAGAAGGTCCCGCCGAACGGGAACTCCATGTGCGTGTGCGCGTCGACGCCGCCCGGGATCACGTACTTGTCGGTGGCGTCGATGACGCGCTCGGCGGTCCACGCCCGCGCGGCGTCACTGCCGCTCGCGGCGAGGGCGGCGATCCTGCCGTCCTCGATCAGTACGTCGGCGTGGGCCTCCTCGGCGGCGGTGACGACGAGTCCGCCGCGGATCAGGGTGCGGGTACTCATGGGGTGCGCTCCCTTTCCTGAGTTGTACGGGTGAACCAAGCCGCGCCCCGAAGGGGCGCGGGGAACTGCGCGACCAGCCACCATGGCGCCGCAGCCGACCGACGGCACATCGCGTCACGACCAGCGGAGCGCCTACGCGCTGCGCAGGGCCCGTTCGAGGATCGCGGCGCCCTCCTCCGCCTCCGCGACGGTCAGCGACAGCGGTGGGGCGACACGCAGCACGCTGGTGTCGTGCCCGCCTCCCTTGCCGATCAGCAGGCCGCCCTCGCGGGCCGCTTCGAGCACGGCGGCCGCCGCCTGCGGGTTCGGCCGGTCCGTGCCGGGCTCGACCAGTTCGATGCCGATCATCAGGCCGCGCCCGCGCACCTCGCGTACGACGGGCAGCTGGGCACAGATCGCCCGCAGCCGCTCGATGAGCAGCCCGCCGACGCGCCGCGCGTTGCCCTGGAGGTCGTGCTCCAGGAGGTACGCGAGGTTGGCGAGGCCGGCCGCCATGGTGACCGGGGAGCCGCCGAACGTCGAAATGGAGTTGGCGTCGAGGGAGTTCATCACCTCGGCGCGGGCCACCACGCCGCCGATCGACATGCCGTTGCCGATGCCCTTGGCGAAGGTGAGGATGTCCGGCGGGCCGTTCTCCGCGTGCGCCTGCCAGCCCCAGAAGTGCTCGCCGGTGCGGCCCCAGCCGGTCTGCACCTCGTCGGCGATCCACAGGATGCCGTGCTCGTCCAGGACTTCGCGGAAGGCGGCATACAGACCGTCGGGCGGCGAGGTGAAGCCGCCGACGCCCTGGATCGGCTCGGCGATCAGCGCCGCCACTCCCCCGCGCGCCTGCCCGAGCATGTCCCGCAGGTCGGCGACGCAGGCCGCGGTGAACTCGGCGTCGCTCAGCGCCGCGTACGGACCGCGGCTGCGGACTCCGCCATGGACGTACAGCGTCTGGAGCGGCGAGAGGCTGGTCGGCGACCACGCCTGGTTGCCGGTGATGCCGACGGCCGTGAAGGAACGGCCGTGGTAGCTGTTGCGCATCGCCAGGATCTGGTTCGAGCGGCGGTGCGAGGTGGCGAGCAGCAGCGCGGCGTCGTTGGCCTCGGTGCCCGAGGTGGTGAAGAAGACGCGGGCGTCGGGGATGCCCGACAACGAGGCGACCCGCTCGGCGAGTTCGACCATCGGGCGGTCGAGGTAGAGCGTCGAGGAGTGGATGATCCGGGCCGCCTGCTCGCTCACCGCCTTGGTGACCTCGGGCAGGGCGTGCGCGGTCATCGTGGTGAGGATGCCGCCGAAGAAGTCGAGGTACTTGTTGCCCTCGGCGTCCCAGACGTGGCGGCCCTCGCCGTGGGTGAGCTCGATGGGCCGCCGGTAGTAGAGCGCGAGCCAGTCGGGCAGCACGGCCCGGTGGCGGTCGTACAGGTCGGTCACGGCTGCACCAGTCCTTCGTAGGCGTCGGGTCGGCGGTCGCGGTAGAACGCCCACTGCTGGCGTACTTCCTCGATGAGGTCGAAGTCGAGGTCCCTGACGAGGAGTTCCTCGGACTTGTCGCTCGCGGGGTCCCCGACGAACTGGCCGCGCGGGTCGACGAAGTAGCTGGTGCCGTAGAAGTCGTTGTCGCCGTACTCCTCCTGGCCGACGCGGTTGATGGCGGCCACGAAGTACTCGTTGGCGACGGCGGCCGCGGGCTGTTCGAGCTGCCAGAGGTACGCGGAGAGACCGCGGGAGGTGGCGGAGGGGTTGTACACGATCTGGGCGCCGCCCAGCCCCAACTGCCGCCAGCCCTCGGGGAAGTGGCGGTCGTAGCAGATGTAGACGCCGACCTTGCCGACCGCGGTGTCGAAGACGGGCCAGCCCGCGTTCCCCGGCTTGAAGTAGTACTTCTCCCAGAAGCCCTTCACCTGGGGGATGTGGTGCTTGCGGTACTTGCCGAGGTAGCTGCCGTCGGCGTCGATCACGGCCGCGGTGTTGTAGTAGAAGCCGGACTGCTCGACCTCGAAGACGGGGGCGACGACCACCATGCCGGTCTCGCGGGCGAGTTCCTTCATACGCGTGACGGTCGGCCCGTCCGGCACGGGCTCGGCCCAGCGGTAGTGCTCGGGCTCCTGGACCTGGCAGAAATAGGGGGCGTTGAAGACCTCTTGGAACCCGATGATCTTCGCCCCTTGGCGGGCCGCCTCGCGGGCGTGGTCCTCGTGTTTGGCGATCATGGATTCGGTGTCGCCTGTCCAGGTCGCCTGGACCAGTGCGGCGCGTACGACGTTGACCATGAGCTGCTCCTTCGCATGTCCTTGAGAGGACGTCAGAGAGCCTCTACGCCCGTAGACTTGGTGCGTAGACAGGAAAACGTATGCCTCCTCCGCGGGCTGAGCAAGACCATCTCCGTCAACCGCCGGAGTCGATCATGTTTCGCACCCGAGCGGGCGAGAAACGGGCGGAAAGGGGCGGGGGCGACCGGGGCGAGCGCCTCGGTCAGGCACTGAATCCCGCCACGCGCAGGGCGTGCACCAGATCCCAGTGGTGCTCCTCCGAAACACCCTTCGCCGTCTCCAGGAGCAGGGGTATGAGGCGGTAGGGGTCGGTGTGCGCGCAGCGGGCGGCGTCCTCGGGGGTGCGGCAGCGGAGGTAGGAGTCGAGGAGGGCGCGGGCCTCGCGCTCACGGCCCGCGTCGATCAGCGCGAGGATGGCCTCGGCGATCTCCGGCGCGGGGCGCGCGACGCCCTGCCGCAGCAGCTTCCTGCAGTCGTCGGCGCGGCCGGCCCCGGCGAGCGCGTCCGCGAGCGCGACGAGCCGGTCGGGCGGCAGCGAGGCGGCCTCCCAGAGCAGCGTCGCCCAGTCGGCGGCGAGCCCCGCGCGGTGCAGCTCCACGGCGAAGTCCGGCAGCCGGGCGGCGGGCCACCCCGTGGCCTCGACGAGCACGCCGTGCGCTTCCCCGCTGCGGCCTTCGGCGCGGAGCCGGAGGAGGTCCTGGACGGCGTCGGCGGTGGTGCGGGGGGCTTCGCCGTCCGCGTCGGCCTCCTCTTCGGGGACGGCCCAGGACGGGGCGGAGGCCTCCGTGGCGGGGGCGAAGCGGGCGCCGCGGGGTGCGGCGGGGGTCTCGGCGGCGGGGGCGGGGGCGGAGGCGGCCAGGGGAGCGCCTTCCCCGTACTCCCCCGTGTCCGGCTCCGTGTCCTCGATACCGGCGTACCGGGCGCCGCGGGGGCGGCGGTGGCTCTCGGGCGAGGAGGCCTGCTCGGGCACGCGGTGACTCTCGGGCGCTCCGTAGCCCTCGTGCGCCCCGTGGTTCTCGTGCGCCCGGTGGCTCCCGGGCGCCCGGTGATTCCCGTGCGCCCGGTGGCCGAGGTCCACCCACGACGGGCGTTCGGCCTCGTCGAGCCGGTCCATGCGCTCCTGGAGCTCGGCGCAGCGGGCGGTCGCGCGCTCGTGGTCGTCCCGTACCCACGCCAGGTCGAGGTTGATGCGGTCGACCTCGTCGGCGCCGGTCGCCTCGGTGAGGCGGCGCGTGAGGTCCGCCTCGCGCTCCAGGGCG
This sequence comes from Streptomyces sp. NPDC041068, assembly GCF_040647455.1. Taxonomy (NCBI): domain Bacteria; kingdom Bacillati; phylum Actinomycetota; class Actinomycetes; order Kitasatosporales; family Streptomycetaceae; genus Streptomyces; species Streptomyces sp. NPDC041068. Next base: position 156,465 of record NZ_JBEZCG010000002.1, on the reverse strand, counting down.
ATGCGTTGCTCCGTGAGCATCATGTCGAGCCGGTCGCTCAGGAGCTCGCGGCCGCCGGGCCGGGAGTCGTAGGCGTCGAGGGAGGCGCGGTGCAGGGCGCGCGCGGGGCCCGTCTCACGCTCGGCCTCGGGGATGCCTCGGTCCGCCGCGAGGTCGTGGAGCAGCGCCTGCACCACGTCCCAGGGAGGGACCTCGGCGCCGTCCAGGCAGGCGCGCATGCCGTCCGGGTCACGCTGCCAGAACACGCCACACCATCCGGCGTCCTGGTCGAGCCTTCCCAGGAGCTCCCTCAAGTATCTTGCGAACTCCCTTACATGATCCGGGAGTTGTCCCACTGCCATCTACCCAGCACCACCCCGTGGAGACAGGAGTCTTCCGCTCCGGAAGATAACACCAGACGTGTTACGGGACGACTACACGCAGTTTTCCGCGACGGCGTGGGGGGCGGGCGTCTACGCCTGTTCTTCGACTGTGGGGCGGGGCCGCGGGGGTATGTCCGTACTCGCCATCTTTGTTGCGGGGGTTGGTTGCTGCGGCTGTGCGTGGCGTTGTGCGCGGTGCTCCGTTCGGACATACCCCCACGTCCCCTCCCGCGCGTACGCGGTCACGGGTGAGCGGGGGGGGCGCACCCTCCACCGGCTGCGCGTGACGCGCCCTCCGCCGGCTGCGCGTGAGTAGAGCTTGCGCCACCCCCGCCCCCTCTACCCCTACTCGCACGAGTCCGCCGCCGCGGAGCGGCGGTTCAGGAGATACCGCCGAGCGCAACGATCCCCGCTCAGGCCACAGCCAACTCGCACCGCACCACGATCTCGTCCAACGAAAGCCCGAGCACAGAAGCCAGCGCCGCCACCGTGAACAACGCAGGCGTAGGCGCCCGCCCCGTCTCGATCTTGCGAAGCGTCTCCGCGGAGACCCCCGCCTCCGCCGCCACCGACACCATGCTCCGCGCCCCCCGCGCGTCCCGCAGCAGCATCCCGAGCCGCTCACCGCGCTCGCGCTCTTCGGAAGTCAAAGGAGTCCGTACCATGCGGCCATCCTAGCCGACCCCCATTCAAATACCGGTATAGTAATTGGCATGGTGGAACTCAAGACGGAACAGTCGATCGAAGCGATGCGCGAAGCAGGCCGCGTCGTGGCACAGGCCCTGACCGCCGCCCGCAAGGCCGCGGCCGTAGGCGTCTCCCTGCTGGAGCTGGACGCCGCCGCGCACGCCGTGATCCGCGAGGCCGGCGCCACATCGCCCTTCCTCGGCTACAAACCGCACTTCGCCCCGACCCCCTTCCCCGCCGTCCTCTGCGCCTCGGTCAACGACGCGATCGTGCACGGCATCCCCGACTCCTACCGCCTGCGCGACGGCGACCTCGTCTCCCTCGACTGCGGCGCCACCCTCGACGGCTGGGTCGGCGACTCGGCCATCAGCTTCATCGTGGGCCGCCCGCGCCCCGAGGACGCCCGCCTCATCGAGACGGCGGAGCGCGCCCTGGCGGCCGGCATCGCCGCGGCCGTCGTCGGCAACCGCATCGGCGACATCGCGCACGCCATCGGCACGGTCTGCCGCCAGGAGAAGTACGGCGTCCCGGAGGACTTCGGCGGCCACGGAATCGGCCGCCAGATGCACGAGGACCCCGGCGTCCCGAACGAGGGCCGACCGGGCCGCGGCATGCCCCTGCGCCCCGGCATGGTCCTGGCCATCGAGCCGATGGTGACCGCGGGCGGCCGCGACGACTACCACGCCGCCCCGGACGGCTGGACCCTGCGCACGAACGACGGCAGCCGCGCCGCCCACGCGGAGCACACCGTCGCCATCACGAAGGACGGCCCCAGAATCCTCACGGCACTGTGACCCCTCGGGGACATTTTCCGACGTAGATCATCCGTACGATTCTCCGGTGACGCCAGAGATCATTGATTACGGACAGTTCGCGGAACGGCTGAGGGAGCAGCAACAGGGGCGCCCGCGTTGGGAATTGCTCGACGCGGTGCAGCGGGAGTGGGGCTATGAAGACCCGGGCGGTGAGCCCGGCCACTCCCGGTGGGGCGGCGAGAACCGCACCGACGGCATCGACTGGGCGCTGCCCGTGCCCCAGGCCCTCAACGAGTGGTGGGACTCGGCGTCCTACAACTCCTTTGCCTTCAAGCCGCGTCTGTACTGGGTGCACACGCAGTGGCCGCCGAAGATCTCCGACCTCGAAGTCGCCCCGGACAGCGGCCTCGTGGCGGACGGCGGCGACGCGCGCGTGTGCGTGTTCATGTCCGAGTACCACTACAGCCACGAGTGGGGGTACCTCGCCGCCGAGGCCGAACTCCCCGACCCCCGGGTCGTCGTGAGCGTCGGCGGCGAGTGGGTCGTGCAGAGCCGGTCGCTGTCGGAGTTCCTGATGCAGCTGGCCTTCGAGCGGATGCCCGCGCACTACGGCTGGACGCTGCGGGTCCGCCGCGCGACCGTCGACGCCGACCCGGAGGTCGTCCGGCGACTGGAGTCCTCGTACCGCGAACTGGGCCTGCTGCCCTGGCAGGAGATGGGCACGGACGCCCTGTCGTACGGCGCCCCCGACGCCGTCATACGCCACGGCCGCGGCCCCGGCGCCGACTTCCGCATCGTCATCAACGCCCGCACCCGCGAGGCGCTGATCGCGGTCGCCGAGACACTCGGCGTCGACTGGTCCGGCGACAAGGCGATCCGCCCGCCGGCCGAGGTCCCCGCGCCCCTGGAGGACCTCGGCCCGCTCTCCCTCGCGGAGGGCGAGACCGACGCGCGCGGCCGCTGGACCGTCCTGTCCCGCGGGTACAGCAACCCGCCCTCCGTGCCCGGAGCCGCCGCCTCGCTCGTCGAAGCGCCGGGCGCCCTGCGGTCGGTGGCCGCCGACCAGGACGGTACGACACTGGCCGCGGGCGACACGGAAGGCTTCGTACACGTACGGGAAACCGACGACGAGTCCCCCGAGACCATCAGCCTGGCCCTGCACCGCGCCCCGGTGAGCGCGCTCGCCTGTCTGAAGCTGGGCAGCGGCAGGCGCCTCGTGCTGAGCGGCGACGAGAACGGCGTGATCCGCTACTGGAACACCCGCCGCAAGCCGATGCGCGCCCCCTTCGCCCGCCGCAGCACCCCCGTACGGGCCCTGGCCGCAGCCCAGTTGGAGACCGGGCCCGCGCTCGCCGCCGCCTGGGACGACGGCCTGGTCCGCGTCTGGGACCTGGGCTCCGACGCGGTGGCCGGACTGCGCCTCGGCACCGGCATCACGTTCCTCGGCATGGACGACGACGCCACCCTGCACGTCACCGATGCGAACGGCACCGCCTCGCTCGACCTGGACACGGCGAAGCTCTGGCCGCACCGCGACCTCCAACTGCGCCTGGACGGCGTCGACTGGGGCTCCCTGTGGACGGCGCGCGGACCCGGCCACATGATCCCCGAGCTGATCGGCAAGGTCACGTCCGACGACAAGAAGACCGCCATGGACGCGGTCCACGACCTGTACCGGCTCCTGGTCTCCAAGGAGGCCGCGTCGACCGCGGCGGTCCCCGCGATCCCGTTCCTGGTCGAGCTGATGACGGACCCGGACAACAAGTCGCGGAGCACGCTGCTGCTGCTCATCGCCGACCTCGCCGACGTCCGTCAGGCCCGCGGCGGCCGCGGCGACGCCCAGCTCGCCGCCGTCCGCGAGGCGCTGCCCACGCTGCGGTACCTGCACGACGACCCGGAGTCGGCGATCCGCTGGGCGGCGAACGAGCTGGAGCAGAACTGCGCGGCGTCGCCCGCCTCGTAGCGGCCTCGCCCGCCTCGTAGACGTACGCGCTCAGGGGCCTCCTGTACGCGAGGCCCCTGAGCGCGCCCCGTCACTTGGCGGGGTGCACCACCATCGCCGAACCGCCGCCCCTGCGGACCTTCTCCGCGGCGGCGAGCCACTTGCCGTCCGGCAGCCGCTGGACGCCCGTGGCCGCCCCGATCTCCGGGTTCTCCTTGAAGGAGTGCCCGATGGATTCGAGCGACTTCTTCAACGGGCTGTTCCACAGGCCGGGTTCGAGCTCGGTCTGCGCGGCGTTGCGCTGGCTGGCGCGCGGCGCCGCGATCGCGTCGACCAGCGGCAGGCCCCGGTCGACGAAGCCCGTCAGGGTCTGCAGGACGGTGGTGATGATGGTCGACCCACCGGGCGAGCCGAGCGCCACCACCGGCTTGCCGCCCTTGAGCACGATCGTCGGCGCGAGCGAGGAACGCGGGCGCTTGCCGGGGCCCGGCAGGTTCGGGTCGTGCACCGCCGGGTCGGCGGGCGCGAAGGAGAAGTCCGTCAGTTCGTTGTTGAGCAGGAAGCCACGGCCGGGGACGGTGATGCCGCTGCCGCCCGTCTGCTCGATCGTGAGGGTGTACGCGACGACGTTGCCCCACTTGTCGGCCGCCGTGAGGTGCGTGGTGTTCTCGCCCTCGTACGTCGTCGGGGCCGCCTTGTCACCCTCGGCGCAGGACCTGGGCTTTCGCGGATCGCCGGGCGCCAGCGGGCTCTTGAGGACCGCGTCGTCCTTGATCAGGCACTCGCGCGAGTCGGCGAACTCCTGCGTGAGGAGTTCCTTGGTCGGTACGTCCTCGAAGGCGGGGTCGCCCACCCAGCGCCCCCGGTCGGCGAACGCGACGCGGCTGGCCTCGATGTAGCGGTGCAGGTACTTCTTCTCGGACGCCTTCGACAGGTCGGTCCGCTCCAGGATGTTGAGCGCCTCGCCGACGGTCGTGCCGCCGGAGGAGGAGGGCGCCATGGAGTAGACGTCCAGGCCGCGGTACGCGGTCTTCGTGGGCTTCTGGCGCTTCGCCTCGTATGTCGCGAGGTCCTTGAGCGAGAGGTCGCCGGGCCGGGCCACCCGTCCTGAGCCGGGGTCGACGGGCGGCTTGTTCACGGTGCGCACGATGTCCTTGGCGAGCTTGCCGTGATAGAGCGCGTCGACGCCCTTGCGGCCCAGCTCCTCGTACGTACGCGCGAGATCGGGGTTCTTGAGCGTCGAGCCGACCACCGGCGGCTTGCCGCCCGGCAGGAACAGCTTCGCCGTGGCGGGGAAGTCCTTGAACCGCTGCTGGTTGGACTCGGTCTGCGAGCGGAAGGTCGCGTCGACCGTGAAGCCGTCGCGGGCGAGGCGCTCGGCGGGCTTCAGGACCGTGCCGAGTCTCTTGGTGCCCCACGCGTCGAGCGCCGACTGCCAGGTGGCGGGCGTGCCCGGGGTGCCGACGCCGAGGCCGCTGGTGACCGCGTCGGCGAAGGGGATGGGCTTGCCGTTCTCCAGGAAGAGCCCGGAGTCGGCGGTGCGCGGGGCCGTCTCGCGGCCGTCGATCGTGCTGACCTTGCGGGTCTTCGCGTCGTAGTGGACGAAGTATCCGCCGCCGCCCACACCCGCCGAGTACGGCTCGGTGACACCGAGCGCAGCGGCGGTGGCGACGGCCGCGTCCACGGCGTTGCCGCCCTTCCTCAGGACCTCGATGCCGGCGGCCGAGGCGTCCGGGTCGACGCTGGCGACCGCGCCGCCGTGGCCGACGGCGACCGGCGTCTTCTCCGGTGTGGCCGGTTCCGCTGAGCGCGTAGGCGAAGGGGGCGCGGCCGCACCGACCGACACCAATACCCCTCCGACCGCCCATAGCGTCAGATTACGTACGACAGCGCGCCGCATTCGTACCTCCAGTCAACAGCCGTCTGCGCAGCGTAACTTCGGGGCCCCATCCGCGTCAGGGCCTGGCTCGAACACGGATCCGACGGGCCGCTAGCATGCGCCCCCATGACTGAAGACGTGCGCAACATCGTCCTCGGCCTGATCGCGGTCGGCATCGCCGCCGTCCTTGGCTGGCTCGCCCGCGGCTACCTCGCCAAGCGCAGGCTCCGCCGCAAGCAGGCCTTCTTCGGGCTGCCCGACAACTCCGAGTCGCTGCTCGTGGTCAACCGCGACGCGGGCGGGCCCGAGCTGACCGTGGTGCGTCACGACGTGTTCGCGCTCATCGAGCTCGCCGCGGTGATCAAGGAGTGCGGGGCGCACGCCCAGATCGTCGCGCACGACGCGGCCCAGCAGGGCTTCGGCGAGCGCACCGAGTTCTGCGTCGGCAGCCCGGTGGCCAACCGCAGGATGGCCGCGCACATGCACTCGCTGCTCCCCGGCGTGCGCGTGAACACCGAGCCGGAGCCGATCCCGGACCGCGGCGCGTTCCAGATCGGCAGCGAGCGCTACCGCCTGGAGGCGGGGCTCACGGAGTACGTGATTCTCGCGCGGCTCACCGCCGACCAGGGCCAGGAGGCGAGACCGGTCTTCCTCTTCTGCGGCCAGCGCGCGGTCACCAGCCAGGCGGCCACCCGCTACCTGGCCCGCCACCACGAGAAGCTCGCCCGCAAGCACGGCAACAACTCGTTCGTACTGCTCCTGAAGATCGTCAATTCACAGGCGTACGGACCCGACGTCGTCGAGCTCGTCGCGGACGTGACGCGCGCGGCCCAGACCCCCATCCCCACGCCGTCGCCCCGCAACTCCCATCGCGCCAAGTGACGGGGCACTCACCGTGCGCCGACACCATCCGGACCCTTCTGTGACCTAGCGGCCAATTTCCGGACATCAGGCAACCTGTGGCCGCCGTCAGGACTCTCTCCGTGCAGTCCACATTCGCACGGAGGTACGTTTCCTTGACGCCGCAGCGCTCTTCGAGCCGCCGACGCCCCCTTCGCACCCGTCACGCGGTGACCGCGGGAGTCGCGGTCCTTGCCGCCGCTCTGAGCGCCTGTTCGGGCGGCAGTGACGGATCGGGCGACGACAAGGCCGCCGAGAAGCCGAAGATCTCCGTGAACCTCACGGGACAGCAGGCCAAGGCCGGCGAGCCCGTGAAGGTCAGCCTGGCCGACGGCAAGCTGAAGCAGGTCACGGTCGCCGACGACAAGGGCGCGAAGCTGCCCGGCAGGGTCTCGGCGAACGGCACCACCTGGACCTCGCAGCGCAAGGCGGCGCCCGGCACCGCCTACCGGGTCGAGGCCACCACGGACGGGGGCGGCAGCGCCAAGTCGTCGTTCAGGACGGCCGCCCCCGCCAAGGTCAACAAGGTGACGCTCGCCCCGGGCAAGAACACCACCGTCGGCGTCGCCCAGCCCCTGTCGATCACCTTCGACAACCCGGTGCGCAACAAGGCCGAGGTCGAGAAGCACCTCAAGGTGACGACCTCGAACAACACGACAGGGTCCTGGGGCTGGATCAAGAACTACGACGGCAAGGACCGCGTCGACTGGCGCCCCAAGGAGTACTGGAAGTCCGGCACGAAGGTGAAGCTGGACGCACAGCTCAACGGCATCGACTCGGGCGGCGACGACTGGTTCGTCCGCGACTACTCCACGAACTTCACCGTCGGCAAGAACCAGGTCGTCAAGGTGAACCTGGACAGCAAGACGGCGACGCTGGTGCGCGACGGCAAGACCCTCAAGTCGCTGCCGATGTCGGCCGGCACACCGGGCGGCGAGAAGGCCTCCTGGGGCGGCACGTCCGTCCTGATGTCGAAGGAGGGCACGATCAACATGCGCTCCGAGACCGTCGGCCTCGGCGACGCCTACGACAAGATGGTCGACTACTCGATGCGCCTGACCTGGTCGGGCATGTACGCGCACGCGGCCCCGTGGAACGCCTCGTACTTCGGCAACACCAACCACAGCTCCGGCTGCGTCGGCATGAGCGACGGCGACGCGGGCTGGCTCTACGGCCAGGTCCAGATAGGCGACCCCTTCGAGGTCACGGGGAGTGGCTCGAAGGGCGTCCCGGATCCCGGCAACGGCTACGGCGAGTGGAACATCTCCTGGTCCGACTGGCAGGCCAAGAGCGCACTGAAGTAACCACAAGCGGAACACAGGACATTCAACTATCGTTACCGGGGCGTAACTTACCGACGGGTTACCTCCGGTAAAGGATCACGGTTACCGTCGGGTCACTTTGCACTTTCAACGAGTGAGGAAGTGACCCGTGAGCCACCCGCACCGTGCCCTGCGCACCACCGCCGTGGGCGCCGTCTCCGCGAGCCTCGTCGCCGGCGCCGCCCTCGGTCCGGCCCCGGCGGCGCAGGCGGCACCGGCCGCCGCGCCGCGGGCCGCGAGCTCCACCGCCGTACGCTTCGTCGACATTCCCGGCGACGGCGGCACGATCCTCAAGGCGAACGTCTTCACCCCGAAGGACGCGAAGTCCGGCGCCGCCTACCCGGCGATCGTCCTGCCCACCAGCTGGGCCATGCCCCAGATCGAGTACGTGGCGCAGGCCCAGAAGCTCGCCAACTCCGGCTATGTCGTGGTCAGTTACAACTCCCGCGGCTTCTGGCAGTCCGGCGGCAAGATCGAGACCGCGGGCCCCGAGGACATCGCGGACGCCTCCAAGGTCATCGACTGGACCCTGAAGAACACCCCGGCCGACCCGAAGAGGATCGGCATGGCGGGCGTCTCCTACGGCGCGGGCATCAGCCTGCTCGCCGCGGGACACGACAAGCGGATCAAGGCCGTCGCCGCGATGAGCGGCTGGGCCGACCTCATCGACTCGATCTACAGCGGCCGCACCCAGCACTCCCAGGCCGCCACCCTGCTCGGCGGCCTGGGCGCCCTCACAGGACGCCCCAGCGCCGAACTCCAGCAGACCCTCAAGGACTTCCTCGGGTCCAACCTGGACAAGGAGGACGAGATGATCGCGTGGGGCAAGAAGCGCTCCGCCGCGACCTACCTCGACCGGATCAACAAGAACGGCGCGGCCATCATGCTCGGCAACGCCTGGGGCGACACCCTCTTCCCGCCGAACCAGTACGCGAAGTTCTACGAGCGTCTGACCGGACCCAAGCGCCTGGAGTTCCGCCCCGGCGACCACGCGACGGCGGAGGCGACCGGCCTGCTCGGCCTGCCCAACGACACCTGGACGAACACCCAGCGGTGGTTCGACCGCTACCTCAAGGGCCAGGACAACGGCATCGACAAGGAACAGCCGGTCCAGCTCAAGTCCCGGTCCACAGGCGACTACGAGGGCTACCCGGACTGGAAGTCGGTGGGCCCCACCCAGAAGAAGATCGCCATGTCCGGCACCACCACGATCCGCACCAACGTCGACTCGGGCGCCAACGGCGGCATCGCCATCCTCTCGAACGCCCTCGACCAGTTCCTCAAGATCCCCCCGATGGCCTCGGTGCCGCTGCTCCCGCGCCGCTACACGGGCGTGTGGCAGTCGGAGACGTATACGACGCCCCAGCGGGTGCGCGGGACGGCCGAGCTGCACACGACGCTCACCAGTACCAAGGAGAGCGGCACCCTCGTCGCGTACCTCTACGACGTGGGCCCGCTCGGCCTCGGCAAGCTGGTCAGCAACGCGCCGTACACCTTCCACGGCAAAACGCCCGGCAAGCCGTTCGGCGTGGACCTGGAACTGTTCTCCACGGCCTACGACGTACCGGCAGGACACAAGCTCGCCCTGGTGGTCGACACGGTCGACCCGCTCTACATCGAGCACAACCCGTCCGGCGCGCAGCTGACCTTCTCCTCGCCACAGGCAGACCCGTCGTACGTGTCCGTCCCCCTGCGCGAGCAGTGATCTCCGGCTGCTGCCGGGTGGGCCTGGCCCTTTCAGCTACTGCGCTCCCGGCAGCAGCGTCCCTGGTTCGGCCGGGGCGACTTCCGCGGCCTCGGTCTTGGGATTGCGCCGCTGACGCTTGGACACCCACTGGGCGAACCACGACAGCAACATGCACATCCCGATGTAGATCGGTGAGATCACCATGACCACGGGGATGAAGGGCAAATCGTAGTCGAGATTCGACGCGATGAGCTTCCCGGCGTGGAGGAACTCCTCATAAGTGATCAGATAACCGAGCGACGTGTCCTTCAAGGCCACCACCAACTGGCTGATGATGGCGGGCAACATGGCGCGAACGGCCTGCGGTACGAGGACGTGTCCCATGACCTGTGTCTTGCGCATGCCGAGCGCGTACGCCGCCTCCCGCTGCCCCCTCTCCACGGAATTGACGCCGGATCGGAAGACCTCGGCGAGCACGGAGCCGTTGTAGAGCGTGAGCCCGGCGACCAGCGCGGGCAACGGCTGGACCTTCAGTGCCACGAAGACGAAGAAGATCATCACCAGGACCGGCATCGCGCGGAAGAACTCCACGACGAGCGTGGCCACCCAGCGCACGGGCCGGTGGTCGGAGAGCCGCCCCATGGCGAGCAGTCCGCCGAGCGCGAGCGAGAGGACCGCGGCGATCGCGAAGGCCTTGAGCGTGTTGCCGAGGCCGCGCAGGAGCAGCTCCTGGATGCCCTTGTACTCGAAGGGCGTCCACTTGGTGGCGGTGAACTGGTCGGTGTCGAAGAGCAGATACAGGATCCACGCGACGAGCCCGAGCACCACGAGCGTGGAGAGCACCCCGTACAGCTTGTGCCGCCGCACGGTCTTGGGCCCCGGGATGTCGTACAGGGCGGTGGAATCGTGGGAGAGGGCTTTCATCGGGCGACTCCCCAGCGCTTCTCGAGGACATTGAAGATCGCGCTGATGGCGAGGGTGATGATGAGGTAGCCGAGGGCGATCCAGACGAACGTCCAGATGATGTTGTAGCCCAGCTCGCTGAGCGTCTTGTAGGTGCCGAGCAGTTCGGTGACGCTGAACGCGCCGGCGATCGCGGAGTTCTTGGCGAGCGCGATGAGGTTGGAGCCGACCGGCGCGATGACGGACCGGAAGGCCTGCGGCAGCACGACCATCGACAGGGTCTGACCGAAGGTCATGCCGAGGCTGCGCGCCGCCTCGCCCTGCCCCTTGGGCACGGTGTTGATGCCCGACCTGAGCGCCTCGCAGATGAAGGCGGAGGTGTAGCAGCCGAGCGCGAGCACGGCGAACACCTTGAAGGGCAGCACCAGGCCGAAGCGCGGAAGCCCGAGCAGCACCGCGAAGAAGAGCAGCGTGAGCGGGGTGTTGCGCAGGACCGTGACCCACACCGTGCCGAAGACCCGGAAGGAGCCGACGGGCGCGACCCGGAACGAGGCCATGACGAAGCCGAGCACGAGCGCCAGGATCGAGGCGTAGACGGTGAGTTCGACGGTGCCGAGGAACCCGTCGCCGAACGTGGAGAAATTGTCTGTCAGTACGTCCACGACGCCTCCTCAGCTCGCCGGGTAGCGGTCGATGGCGGGCGGCTGCGGCGCCGGGACCCCGGAGAGGCCGAGCGTGGCGTCGTAGGCCTTCTTCCAGTCGCCGTCCTTCTCGCGGGCCGCGAGCGCGTCGTCGATGGCGAACCGCAGGGCGTTGTCGCCCCGGGGGACGCCGATGCCGTACGGCTCCTTGGAGAACGGCTTGCCGACCAGCTTGAGTTCGTCGGGCACCTTGGCCGCGTAGCCGATCAGGATCGCGTCGTCGGTGGTGACGGCGTCGACCTGATAGGTCAGCAGGTTGTCGACACAGACCGAGTACGTGTCGTACGCGACGAGCGTGGCCTTCGGGTAGTCCTTCTGGATGCGCTGGTACGGGGTCGACCCGGCCGCGGAGCAGACGCGCTTGCCGTCCAGGTCCTGGGGGCCGTTGATGTCGTCCTCGTCCTTGCGGACCAGCAGGCCCTGGCCCGCCATGTAGTACGGGCCGCCGAAGCCGACGAGCTTCTTGCGGTTGTCGTTGATGGTGTAGGTGCCGACGTAGTAGTCGATCTGCCCGTTCTGCAGGGCGGTTTCGCGGTTCGCCGACGCGATGGTCTTGAACTCGATCCGCTGGGGGTCCAGGCCGAGCGACGCCGAGATCATCTTGGCGATCTCGATGTCGAAGCCGGAGTACGTCCCGGTCGCGGGGTCCTTCTCGCCGAGGTAGGGCTGGTCCTCCTTGGCGCCCACGATGAACCGGCCGCGATTCTTGGCCTTCTTCCAGGTCCCGGAGTCGGGCAGCTGGAAGCCGGTGGCCACCTGGTACTTGGGCAGCTGTTCGGCCGAAGGGCCCTTGGTCGGCGGGCTGCCGTCCTTGCCGCAGGCCGCGGAGGCGCAGGCGGCGAGGACGAGCGCCGCGAGCAGACGTGTCGTACGCGTGGTGTGTCGCTTCATGAGCACGTCCCCCCGTCAGTGCTTGAGGATCTTGGAGAGGAAGTCCCTGGCGCGCTCGCTCTCCGGGTGGGTGAAGAAGTCCTCGGGGGCCCTGTCCTCGACGATGCGGCCGTCGGCCATGAACACGACGCGGTTGGCCGCGGAACGGGCGAAGCCCATCTCGTGGGTGACGACGACCATCGTCATGCCGTCGCGGGCGAGCTGCTGCATGACCTCGAGGACCTCGTTGATCATCTCGGGGTCGAGGGCCGACGTCGGCTCGTCGAAGAGCAGCGCCTTGGGGTCCATGGCCAGCGCACGGGCGATGGCCACGCGCTGCTGCTGGCCGCCGGAGAGCTGCGCCGGGTACTTCTCGGCGTGCGCGGACAGGCCCACGCGCTCCAGGAGTTCATGGGAGCGCTTGTCGGCCTCGTCCTTCTTGCGGCCCCGTACCTTGACCTGCGCGAGCGAGACGTTCTGGAGGACGGTCTTGTGCGCGAAGAGGTTGAAGGACTGGAAGACCATGCCGACCTCGGCGCGGAGCTTCGCGAGGGCCTTCCCCTCCTCGGGCAGCGGCTGCCCGTCGAGTCTGATCTCTCCCGACTGGATGGTCTCGAGCCGGTTGATCGTCCTGCACAGTGTTGATTTGCCCGACCCCGACGGGCCGATGACCACGACCACCTCCCCCTTGCCGACGGTGAGGTCGATGTCCTGGAGGACATGCAGCTCTCCGTAGTACTTGTTCACATCACGCAGCTCGATCAACGGATCGACGGCCATGGCAAGACCTGCCCACTCTCAGCTGTGTACGTCCGCGCAAACTATCCACGTGAAAACGGGACTTACTGGACGACACGCACGTATGGGCATTAACCGTATTTGAGGCAATTACGGCCGCTTCGACTGCGTTCACGACCGCGTCGGTTACGTTTCGGAGGCCTCGGCGTAGACCTGGGACAGCTCGGGCGCCCCCTGCACCGCCCAGTCGAGGCCCGCCTCGACGACCGGGATGTCCCGGCCCGACTTCAGCCGCACGACCGGGCTGCCGCCCGGCCACACGTGCCAGGCGGCGCCCGGCACCGTCCGCACGACGACGGTGCCCAGGTAGAGCCCCGCGTCGTTGCCGAGCCAGGGCAGCATCTCGGGGTCGTCGCGCCAGCGCGGCAGGAGCTGGTCGAGGGCGGCCAACGACGCCGGGGAGTCGTCGAGTTCGAGGCCCGCGGCGTTCGCCTGGGAGCGCAGCAGCTCGCACTCGGAGAGCAGTTCGGCCACGCCTTCGGGATCCTCCGCGAACACGGCCGCGAGCCCTTCCTCGGCCCGCTCCGCCGCCGAGTGCCGCCTGCGCCAGTTGTCGAGGAACGGGATGTGCATGATCGGCCTCTCCGTCGGGGGCGCCGCCGGATGCGCGGCCGGGCGCGGATTCCGTGTGTCCAAGAATGTATCTTGCATCAGTTCATCACGGAATCATGCGAATCACGCCGTACGCTCACGCGCCATCCGCAGGGGCGAGGCGGAGGGGCGGCACGTGCCGACTGCCTTCAACTCCCGGGTGCGCTCCGACCGCTGGGTGACGGGTCGGCCCTGAGGGGTACCCGCGGGTGCCCGAGGGTCGAACCGGGAGGTGGACGGTCGATGGAGTGGTGGGTCTGGTTCGTTGCCGTGGTCGTCGTGGTGGGGCTGCTGGGGGCCGCGGTGTTCGGGGTGCAGGCGCGGCGGCGCGGCGGGGGTGTGGTCGTGGTGCGGCGCGGCGGGCGGCCCGGCCGGAGGCGTGTGCGATGAGCTTCCCGAGGGGTGCGCGATGAGTGTCCGGAGGGGTGTGTGATGAATGTGCTGATGCGGGCCTCGCGGCTCACCAAACGCCCGGTGGTCACGCTCGGCGGCGAGGCGGTCGCCCAGGTCAAGGACGTGGTGCTCGACGCGGCGGGCGGCCGGATCGCCGGGTTCACGCTGGCCGGGCGCGGCCTGCTTTCGGGGCCGCTGCGCAAGAGCCTGCCGTGGGCGGGCGTGTACGCGCTGGGCGTGGACGCCGTGATGATCGCCTCGGCGGAGGCGCTGGAGGACAGGTCCGCCGTGGCCTCCGGGGAGGAGGCATCCGGCGGCCTGGTCCGCGGGGCCGGTGTCCTCACGGACCAGGGGGTGCGTGTGGGCACCGTGGTCGACGTGGTGGTCGAGGCGGGCGCGGAGGGCCGGATCGTCGGCGTCGAGATGTCCGCCGCCGAGTCGACGGGGCGTCATGAGCACACGCTCTTCCTGCCGTTGGACAGCCGGCCCGCCATGACGGGCGACACCTTGATGGTCCCCGCGCACGACATGGAGCGTGCCGTCGAGGACCTGGACGGGCTGGCCGCCGCGGTGCGCCGCAAGCGGCTCACCGAGAAGGAAGGCGACAACGGCAAGGACGGGCCCGAGGTCATGGGTACCGGTGAGGGGCGGATGCCGTGATGCTGCTCAGCGAGACCGTGGGACGGCCGGTCGTCAGCGCGTCGGACGCCACGCGCGTCGGCACCGTGGCGGGCGTCGTCGTCGCCCCGGAGGCCGCCCGGATCACGGCCGTCCGCCTGGACGGCGTCAAGGGCAGGGGCGACGTCGTGGCCTGGGCGGACGTGAGCGCCCTTGGCCCGGACGCGGTCGTGGTCGGATCGGCCATGGCGGCCCGCTACTCCTCCGCGGGCTCGGCCAAGGCCCAGAACCTGCTCGGCAAGCGCCTGTTGACGGAGCTGGGCGAGTCCGCGGGGACACTGGCCGACGTCTCCTTCGACCCGGAGTCGGGCCTCGTCGAGGCACTCCACACCTCACGCGGCGTGCGGCTCCCGGGCGGTGGCCTGCTCGGCATCGGGGCGTACGCGGTGGTGGTGCGTGCCCTCACACACCCCGGCGGTCCACCCCTCACACGTCCCGGCGGTCCACCGTGACCACGGCGGTCGCGGCCGCCGCCAGGGGCCAGAGGGCCAGGACACCCCACGCGCCCGTGGACGTCCACGGATAGAGGGCGTCCGTGGTGTTGATCTCGGCCAGGCGCAGCCACGCCTTGTACGGCATCGCGTGGCCGACGACGGCCGTCCAGTAGCGATCGTCGCTCAGGGCGATGGGGAGCAGGAGCAGCAGGACGAAGCAGGAGACGAGCGTGGCGCCGCTGTGCCGCAGGACGGCGCCGAGCGCCATGCCGACCAGCGCGGAGACCGGTGCGAGCAGCGCGGAGGCGACGACCAGATGCCAGGCTCCGGGGTGGTCGATCGGGACGCCGACGCCCTTGGTGGACAGGATCGCCTGGGTCAGCCAGAAGGAGCAGCACGCGACGAGCGCGCCGAAGCCGGTCATGACGGCGGCGACCACCAGGACCTTGGCGGTCATCAGCGACCGCCGGGCGGGCACGGCCGCGAACGTCGTCCGGATCAGCCCGGTCCGGTACTCCGCGACCAGGCAGAGCGCGCCGATCGCACCGGTCGAGAGCATCAGGACCACAACCGCGTTGACCGTGAAGGCCTCCTGCAGCGGGATTCCCGCCCTGATGAACTCCGCCGCGTCCTCGGCGCTGTTCCGCGACCAGTAGCGGTGCGTGTCGTACGCCGTACCGGCGTTGATGGCGACGACCGCGAGCCCGGCGATCAGCAGGGACCAGAGCGTGGAGCGCGGCGCCCACAGCTTCAGCCACTCGGCGGCGAGGAGGTCTCCGAAGCGGGGGCGCTCCTGTGCGGCGGCCCCGGCGGGAGCGCGGCCCGCGTCCCGAGCGGTCGTGGTGGACGTCATCGGGGCTCCCCTGCCAGGTATTCGACGCTGTCGGCGGTCAGTTCCATGAACGCCTCCTCCAAGGAGGCGGTGCGCGTGGTGAGTTCGTGCAGCAGGACGCGGTGCCGCAGGGCGAGTTCGCCGACGCGCGGCGCGTCCAGGCCGGTCACCACGAGCCGTCCGTCCGCCTCGGCGGCCACCGACGCGCCCTCGGCGCGCAGCAGCCGTGTCAGCGCGGCGGCGCCGGGTGTCCGTACCGTCACGGCCGCGCGCCCGGAGCGGGCCGCGAACGCGGCGAGGTCCTCCGCCGCGATGAGTTCGCCACGGCCGATGACGACCAACTGGTCGGCGGTATGCTCCATTTCGGACATCAGGTGACTGGAGACGAACACGGTGCGCCCCTCGGCCGCCAGTCGCCGGAACAGCCCGCGGACCCACTGCACGCCCTCCGGGTCGAGGCCGTTGAGGGGCTCGTCGAAGAGCAGCACCGGAGGGTCGCCGAGCAGCGCGGCGGCGATCCCGAGGCGCTGACGCATGCCGAGGGAGAAGCCCCCGACGCGGCGCCGTGCCGCGTCCGCGAGGCCGACCTCGCCGAGGACCGCGTCGACCCGCGAGCGCGGGATGCGGTTGCCTCGGGCCAGGACGGACAGATGGGCCCGCGCGGTGTGGCCGCCGTGCACGTCGCCCGCGTCCAGGAGCGCGCCGACGTGCCGCAGGCCGCGCGCCCGGTCCCAAAACGGCCGCCCCTCGACGGTGACGGATCCGCCGCTGGGGGCGTCCAGGCCGAGGATCAGGCGCAGGGTGGTGGACTTCCCGGCGCCGTTCGGGCCGAGGAAGCCGGTCACCAGGCCCGAACTCACGTGGAAACTGAGGCCGTTGACGGCGGTCTTGGTGCCGTATCGCTTCGTCAGTTCGTTGACTTCGATCACGGGACCACGGTGCCGCGGACCGCCCGCACCCGTCGTCGGACCTGTGCCGACACTTGGGGCGGACGGCTGTCGACCGTGGTTGTACACCCCTGGGCCGATGCTCCGTGCGCGCCCCTTGCCTACGATCGGCGCATGCCAGCCATACCGTCGTCCGCCCTGTCCAGGTACGCCACGCCGGGCGCATGGGCCGCCGCGTCCTGGTGCGTGGGGATGGCCTCCGCCGCGCGCGCGTACACCGGGGCGCCGCTGATGCCGACGGCCGCCGAGGAGAGCCCCACCGGCTGGGACTGGCTGATCGTCGTCGCCGCAGCGGGCGTCGCGCTGTACGGCGGCCGGCTGCTGGGCCGCCGCCCGCTGACGTCCCTCGGGCTGCTGATCGTCGCCTCGTACACCTCGACGCTGGCGATCGGCGAGACGGGCATCGCCTTCCTGCAGTACGCGGCCGTCGACATCGCCATGTGCTACATCGTGGCGACCGGGACGCGCCGGTCCCGCGCCGTCGCCTTCGCCCTGGCGCTCTGTGTCCTGCCCGCGTTCGCGATCCTGCGGCAGCTGCTCGGGCTGCCGTTCCGGCTCCCGCACTCCATCGAGAGCAGCTGGTCGGACTGGCAGATCTACACCCTGCTCGCCGCCGTCGCCTGGCTGGTGGGCAACTCCGTGCGACAGACCCGGGCCTACGCAGAACGGCTCGGCGCGCAGGCCGCCGAGCAGGCCGTCACCGCCGAACGGCTGCGCATCGCGCGGGAGATGCACGACACGGTCGCGCACAGCATCGGCATCATCGCCCTGCAGGCGGGCGCGGCGGCCCGGGTCGCCGAGACCCAGCCGACCGCGGCGCGCGAGGCGATGATCGCGGTGGAGCAGGCGGGCCGGGAGACCTTGGCCGGGCTGCGCCGGCTCCTCGGCGCGCTGCGCGAGAGCGACGCCGGGCAGCCGCGGGACACCGCCGGGGCCGCCGGGGCCAGGGCCGGAACCACCGGGGCCGGAACCGCCGCGGTGGAGTCCGCGCCGCTCAGGCCTGCCGCAGGCCTCGCCGACGTGGACCGGCTCGCCGCGGCGACGACGGCCGCGGGGGTGCGCGTGGAGGTGCGGTGGCGCGGCGAACGGCGGCCGCTGCCCACGGACTTGGACCTGTCGGCGTTCCGCATCATCCAGGAGTCGGTCACCAACGTGGTGCGGCACGCGGCCACCACGTCGTGCACGGTGACCGTGGACCACCGCGAGGAGGAGATCGTCATCGAGATCGAGGACGGCGGACCGGGGCACGCCTCCGGCTCCGGCCACGGGACGGGGTACGGCATCATCGGCATGCGCGAGCGAGTCAGCCTGCTGCACGGCGAGTTCAGCGCGGAGGCACGCCCCGGGGGCGGCTTCCGGGTGAGCGCGCGACTGCCGCTTCCGGCCGCGGCGGTGGACACGGCGGGTGCCGACACCGCGGGTGTGGACACGGCGGGTGCCGACACGGCGGGTGCCGACACGGCGGGTGCGCGATGACGATCCGTGTCCTGCTCGTCGACGACCAGCCCCTCGTCCGCACCGCCCTGAGCATGGTCATCACCGAGGCCCCCGACATCGAGGTCGCGGGCGAGGCCTCGACGGGCGACGAGGCGGTCCTGCGCTGCGCCGAACTGCGCCCGGACGTCGTGGTGATGGACATCCGCATGCCCGGCATGGACGGCATCGAGGCCACTCGC
Organism: Streptomyces sp. NPDC041068; assembly: GCF_040647455.1. NCBI lineage: Bacteria > Bacillati > Actinomycetota > Actinomycetes > Kitasatosporales > Streptomycetaceae > Streptomyces > Streptomyces sp. NPDC041068. The sequence continues at coordinate 138,108 of NZ_JBEZCG010000002.1, read as the reverse complement.
CGGATCACGTCGGGCCCGGCCCCCGCGCACGTCGTCGTGCTGACCACGTTCGACGACGACGAGTACGTGTACGGGGCGCTGCGCGCGGGTGCCGCGGGCTTCCTCGTCAAGGACATGGCCCTGGACGACATCCTGGCCGCGGTGCGCGTCGTCGCGACCGGCGACGGCCTGATCGCGCCGAGCGTCACCCGGCGCCTCATCAGGGAGTTCGCCGGGCACCCCGCGTCCGCTCCTTCGCGCGGCGCGGCACACGTCGCAGGCATCACGGACCGCGAGCGCGAGGTCCTCACGCTGGTGGGCCGCGGCCTGTCGAACACCGAGATAGCCGAGGAGCTCTGCCTCAGCGTCGCCACCGCGAAGACGTATCTGACCCGGCTGCTCGCCAAGCTCGACGCCCGTGACCGGGTGCAGCTGGTGATCATCGCGTACGAGAAGGGGCTGGTGTCGGCCGATCGCTGAGCGGACGGCAGTCGAGCGGCCCGCCACCCGGCGCGGACCTCGGCCCCTTGCCCTCCCTCGCCCTCTTGCCCCCTCGGCCCCTTGCCCCCTCATCCCCTCCCCTGAACCCCCGCCCCGTCAGGGCGAGTTCGCGCGCAGTTCACGCGCGACTCATTGACGCGCCTCCGACGCCTCCTTAGCTTCATGGCGCATCCGTCGTCATCACCCGGATCACCACACGCGGGAGGGGTCTGTCGTGCGCCGACACATCTGGGGAACGGCCGCCGTGCTCACCCTGTTCACGGGCCTCGTCCCGGTGGCATCGGCCCAGGCCGCGGCCCCGCACAGACCCGGGCCGCTCCCCCTGGAGCGGCTCTTCGACAACAGCGCGGTCAGCGACGACGCCCGCCCCGCCGAGGCGGACTTCGACGGGTCGGGCGGCTCGCTCTCCGCGCGTGACCTGTCCGCCGCCGGCTGGACTCCCGGGCGCCCACTGGCCGTTGACGGGGCGCGGCTCACCTGGCCGCGCACGGCGCCGGGCGCGCCGGACAACGTGCGCGCCGACGGCCAGTCCGTGCGGGTGCGCGGCCGCGGCGACGCCCTGGCCTTCCTCGTCGCGGGCACGGGCGGCGAGGCGAGCGGCACCGGCACGGTCCGCTATCGCGACGGCTCGCGCGGCACCTACCGCCTCACCGCGCCGGACTGGCGCTCGGGCCCGCAGGCCACGAAGGCCGTCGCCCTGCCGCACATCAACACGCCCGGGGGCCAACTCGCCGAGAAGGCACGGCTGTACGTGGTGACGGTGCCGCTCGCCCGGGGGCGCGAGGTCGCCTCGGTGAACCTGCCGCGCGATCCCGGCGCCGCCGACCTGCATGTGTTCGCGCTGTCGGTGCGGGCGCCCGCCAAGGGCTGGACGGGCACCTGGTCGGCGTCGACCGCCGGATACACGGCGGTGGGCCCCTGGAGCGACCGGACCGTACGCCTGGTCGTGCACACGAGCACGGGCGGGCCGCGGGTGCGGATCCGGCTCGACAACACCTTCGCGGCGGCTCCGGTGCGGATCGGCAGTGCGACGGTGGCGGTGCAGGAGTCCGGGGCGGCGGCGCGGGGCGAGCCGCGGCGGCTGTCCTTCCGGGGCTCTCCCGGCACCGAGATCCCCGCGGGCGCCCAGGCGTTCAGCGATCCCCTCGACTTCGACGTGCCCGCAGACGCGAACCTCCTGGTCAGCTTTCATCTGCCCGACCATGTGACGACGGCACCCGTGCACAGCCAGGCCATCCAGCGCTCGTACGTCAGCGGCCCCGGCGACCACGCGGCGGACGGCTCCCCCGCCTCGTACACCTCGACGATCACGACCTGGCCGCTGCTCACGGGCGTCGACGTGGGCGGCGGGCCCGGGTCGGTGGTGCTGCTCGGCGACTCGATCACCGACGGCGTGAAGTCGACGCAGGACGCCAACCACCGCTGGCCCGACGTGCTGGCGACGCGCCTGTTGAACCAGTCCGACGTGCCGCGCTACGGCGTGCTCAACCAGGGCATCTCCGCGAACCGCGTGGTCGCCGACCGCTACCCGGGCGACGGCGTCTCCACCGACACCGGCGGCGTGAGCGCGCTGCACCGCCTGGACCGCGACGTCCTGGCCCAGACATCGGTGCGCACGGTCGTCGTCTTCGAAGGGGTCAACGACGTGCGCTGGGGTGCCGGTTCGGACCAGGTGATCGCAGGGCTGCGGGAGATCGCGGACCGCGCCCACGCGCGGGGGCTGCGGGTGGTCGCCGCGACGATCGCGCCGTGCGAGGGCGAGAGCCTGTGCACACCGGCGGCCGACGCGCGGCGCCGGGCGGTCAACGACTACATCCGCGACAACGACGACTACGACGCCGTGCTCGACTTCGACGCCGTGCTGCGGGATCCCGCGCACCCGGCGCGGATGTTGCCCGCCTATGACAGCGGGGACCATCTGCATCCGGGCGACGCGGGGCTCGCGGCGCTGGCGGAGTCGGTGGACCTCAGGAAGCTGGCTCCCTGAGGCCGTGCTCACCGAGACCGTGGGTCACACGTCCAGGTCCACCACGACCGGCGCGTGGTCGGAGGCACCCTTGCCCTTGCGCTCCTCGCGGTCCACGTACGAGTCGGTGACGGCCTTCGTGAAGGGCTCGTTTCCGTAGACGAGGTCGATGCGCATGCCCTTGTTCTTGGGGAAGCCGAGCTCGCGGTAGTCCCAGAAGGTGAACGGGTGGGCGTACTTGAGGGGGCGCGGGACGACGTCCGTCAGACCCGTCCCGCGCAGGGCCGCGAGGGCGGCGCGCTCGGCCGGGGTGACGTGCGTGGCGCCGACGAAGCGGGCGGGGTCCCAGACGTCGTCGTCGGTCGGCGCGACGTTGAAGTCGCCGAGGACGGCGAAGGGGCGCGGGCCCGCCGCGTCCTCGGTGACGGCGGCCTTCAGGGCCTCGAACCACTGGAGCTTGTAGGCGTAGTGGGCGTGGTCGACCTCGCGGCCGTTGGGCACGTACACCGACCAGACGCGGACGGGGCCGCAGGTCGCGGAGATGGCGCGGGGTTCGTCCGCGCCGTCGTACGCGGGGCCGCCCGGGAGGCCCTTGACCACGTCTTCGAGGCCGACCTTGGAGACCAGCGCGACGCCGTTCCACCGACCTGTCGCGTTCACCGCCGACTCGTAGCCCAGCTCGCGGAGCTCGGCGGCGGGGAACTGCTCGGCCGTCGTCTTGGTCTCCTGGATGCACAGCACGTCCGTGCCGGTGCTCTCCAGCCAGGCCAGGAGCCTCGGCAGACGTGCGGTGATCGAGTTCACGTTCCAGGTCGCAATGCGCATGCCTCACAACCTACCGGGCGGCACTGACAGTCACAGATCGGCCGACTCCCCGGGCGTCAGCCTCAGGTGCTCGGCGCCGCCCAGGGCACCGATCTGGTTGTCGTAGATCGGCCGGGCGAGGTCGGTGAGGAGCGCGTCGTGGATGTCGTAGGCGCGCCGCGGCTTGATCTCGCGCACGTAGTCGATGACCTCGGAGATCTTGTTCCAGGGGGCCATGACGGGAAGCATCAGCGTCTCGACGGGGTGGTCGGGCACGGTCAGCGCGTCGCCGGGGTGGAAGACCGAACCGTCGACCAGGTAGCCGACGTTGGTGATGCGGGGGATGTCCGGGTGGATGACGGCGTGCAGCTCGCCGTGGACCTGGACGTCGAAGCCCGCGGCCGTGAAAGTGTCGCCGTGCCCGACGGTGTGCACGCGCCCGGGGAAGGTCGCCGAGATCTGGTCCGCGACGGACTTCAGGGTCCAGATCTCGGCGCCGGGGCGGGCCGCCATGGCGGCCCGCAGCCGGTTCTCGTCGAAGTGGTCCGGGTGCTCGTGCGTGACGAGGATCGCGTCGGCACCGAGCGCGGCGTCGTCCTCGCTGAAGACTCCGGGATCGATGACGAGCGTGCGACCGTCCTTGACGAGACGCACGCACGCGTGGGACTTCTTCGTGAACGTCGTGCGAGGGCCGTGGTCGTTGCTGGGGGAAGTCGTCATGCCCCCATCCTGCTACTCCTGCGGCGTGGTTTCCTCGCGGATCACGGTCTGCGCGACCTTGAACGCGGCGTTGGCCGCGGGGACGCCGCAGTAGACGGCGGCCTGGAGCAGGACCTCCTTGATCTCGGCCGGGGTGAGGCCGTTGCGCAGCGCGGCCCGGGTGTGGAAGGCCAGCTCGTCGAGGTGACCGCCGGCGACGAGCGCGGTGAGCGTGACACAGCTGCGGGAGCGGCGGTCCAGTCCGGGACGGTTCCAGATCTCGCCCCAGGCGTAGCGCGTGACGAGCTCCTGGAAGTCCCCGGAGAAGTCGTCGGCGGAGGCGAGCGCCCGGTCGACATGCGCGTCGCCGAGCACCTCGCGGCGGACCTTCATCCCGGCGTCGTACGGATCGGCCCTGACCCCTGCGGCCTCGGGCTGCTCCCTGGGGGCGGCGATCTCGGCCATGGGGGCGACGGTCGGCGGGGCGAGGACCGGTTTGACGGGCGGCGCGGTGATGGCGGACTGCCCCGCCATCGTGTCGCCCGTGGCCTGCCAGGCGGACGAGAAGTGGCGTACGAGGAGATCGGTGACCGCGACGGGCTGCTCGACGGGCGCGAGGTGCGAGGCGCCGGGCACGACGGCGAGCCGCGCATCGGGGATGCCCGCGACGAGGGTGCGGGCCTCGCCCTGCCCGGTGACCTGGTCCTCGGACCCCACGAGCACCAGCGTCGGCACCCCGACCCTGCCGAGCTCGGCGCGGACGTCGAAGGCGGCGAGCGCCTCGCAGGCGGCGATGTAGCAGCCCGGGTCGGTGGTGCGCACCATCTGCACGGCCCAGTCGGTGATCGCGGGCTGCGCCGCGGCGAAGCCGGGCGTGAACCAGCGCTCGGGGGCGGAGCGCGCGATGGGATCGAGACCATTGCTGCGCACGATGACGCCCCGCTGGCGGAACTCGTCGGCGGTGCCGAACCGCGGCGAGGCGGAGATCAGCGCCAGCGAGGCGACGCGCTGCGGGTGCCGGAGGGCGAGCTCGACGCCTATGGCACCGCCGAACGCGCATCCCGCGTACCCGAAGCGCTGCACCCCCAGCTCGTCGAGCGTCGCGAGCAGCCGCTCGGCGAGCTCCCCCACGGACCCGCAGGGGTGCGCGGGCGCCCCGCCGTGGCCGGGCATGTCGAAGCGGAACACCCGCCAGTGCCGGCTCAGCTCGGGTATCTGCCGGTCCCACATGTGCCATGTGGTGCCGAGGGAGGAACCAAGGACCAGGACAGGGGCATCTTCTGGGCCGTCAAAGCGGTATTGCAGGGTTTCAGTCTTCGTCTCGCTCACCTGCTCACGCTCCCACATCCCGCGAAGTCCCACGGGCGGGGGTCGTCGGCCTCTACCGAACCACCCCCAGGTTTCCACCGCGAGGCACGCGTCGCGGGCGCCCCGCAGCACACGCGATTCGCGCTCAGTCCGCACTTCAGTCCGCACTTCAGTCCGACGAATCCTCCATGCCCTCAAGACAGCGCCGGACGTCCTCGACGAGCGGATCCTGGAGTTCGGCGAGGATGACAACCGCCTGGGACAACGCCTCGGACGCCTCGGCGGGGCGGTCGGCCGCGGCGAGCTGTTTGCCCAGCGCGAAGAGCGAGCAGGCCAGCCCGAAGCGGTCGCCGACCCGCTGACGTACCTCGATGGCCCGGCGGTACCACTCGATGGCCTCGCTCGCCCGGCCTGCCTCGCGGCACACGTCGCCGAGCCCGTGCAACGACTTGGCCTCCGTGGGCAGATCGGCCGTCGCACGTGCCCCGTCGAGGGCCCGTTCGAACTCGATGTACGCCTGGTCGGGCCTGCCCAGGGCGAGTTCCAGGGCACCGATCTCGGTGAGCGTGATCGAAGCGCCCCGCTGGTCCCGGGTCTCCTGCTGGATCGTCAGCGCCTGACGCTGCCGTTCCAGCCCTTCGGCGTGCCGTCCCAGCAGCCTCAGCGTCCAGCCCAGGTTGTAGATGCTGATGGCCTCCCAGTGGCGGTCCTCGATGTCCCTGCTGATCCGCATCGCCTCGGTGAAGTGCCCGAGCGCGTCCTCGTGGCGCTCCAGGTCGGATTCGGCCCCTCCGAGGCAGATCAGGCTCCAGGTCTCGGCCCATCGGTCGTTCTCCCTGCGCGCCGCGTCGACCGCGATCGCGCACAGTTCGTACCGGTATGTGCCGCGCCTCTGCAGACGGAGGAAGTAGACCAGCGCCACCGGAAGCTTCCACGCCACGTCGTCGAAGCCGAGCTCGACGGCCTGGTCGACGGCGCGCACGAGGTTCGGCAGTTCGGCATCGCACCAGGCGAGTGCCGGAGCGGGACCGGGGAAGGGCGCGGCGGCCGGGTCCGTGCCGCGGTCCAGCGGCACGTGCTGCCGTTCAGGCGCCAGTACGCGATCGCAGGCGTCCACTCTCCGGAGGTAGTAGGAGAACTCCCGGCGCAGCGCGCCCAGCCTCTCCGAGGGCGTCTCCTCGTCCGCCGCCCGCTCCCGGGCGTAGTCGCGGAGCAGGTCGTGATACCGGTAGCGCCTGCCGCCCAGTTCCTCGAGCAGGTTGACGGCGCCCAGCGTCTCCAGGATGCGACGGGTCTCGTTCTCCGGGCGGCCGATCAGCGCGGCGGCCGCCGGGAGGGAGAAGTCGGGTCCGGCGTGGAGGGCGAGCAACCGGAATGCCCTGCCGACCGAGGGGGGCAGCCCCTGGTAGGACCACGAGAACACGATGCGGGCCTCCGTTCCGCTGTCCAGCGTGGAAAGCGTTTCGAGTCGATCACTGTCGCGGGTCAGGTCCTCGACCAGCCCTGTCAGGCTGGTCGCCGCGCTCGCCCTTTCGGCGGCGATCCTGACGAAGAGCGGCATACGACCGCAGCGGAGCACGAGTTGCGTCGAACTCCGCTCGTCCTGGTGGCCCGAGAGCCGCTGGAACAGCTGAACCGCCTCCGGGGTGGGCAGCGGCATGACGCGCAGCGGTGTGGCCCCGTCCACCGCGGTCAGGCTGTCCAGCCGGTTTCTGCTGGTGACGAGCGTGAAGCAGCCCGGCGACGACGGGAGCAGGGGGCGTACCTGGTCGGCGCTCCGTGCGTTGTCCGCCACGACCAGCAGCCGCTTTCCGTTGGCCAGGGAGCGGAAGAGCGCCGACAGGGCGTCCAGATCCCCCACCGCCCAGTCGGCCGACGAGTTCAGGGCGAACAGGAAGCTGTGGAGCACGCCCTCGGGCCGCAGGGGAGCCAGCTGGTCGTATCCACAGAGGTTCACGTACAACTGGCCGTCGGGGAAGGACTCCTGGCTGGCGTGCGCCCAGTGCACGGCGAGGGCGCTCTTGCCCACCCCGGCCGGACCGGAGATCACGGCGATGCCGTTCTCGGCCGCGGCCAGCTCGGTCAGCCTGGCGAAGGCGTCGGTGCGGTCCGTGAAGTGGGTCGCGGCCCGGGGCAGTTGCCTCGGCACCGGCACGAGGCGGTGTCCGCTGTTCACGCCGCCGTAGATGTTCCCGGCCTGGACGACGTTGGTGGCCTGTCCTGTGAAGGCGTGGGGAGTGCCGTCCGCGCTCATGCGCCTTCCCTGGGAGGCCTGCCGCTGGTACGTGTCTTGCCTGTGCCCGCTCCTTCGTACGTACGCGATGCGCCCGAACGGGCAGTGGATGCCAGCCTGTCGACGGTGGCACGCAGGCCGGCCACGAAGCGGCGGCCTGCCGGTTCCATGGGCACCTCGGCCGCGAGGGTGTCCACGGTGATGTCCGCCCGGTTCAGGTACCGCTGGTGGGCCTTCGCGGCGGCATCTCGGTGCTCGCCCCGCCCGATCGGGCGCGTGTTCCGGACCGAACGCGCCTGCCACAGCTCCGCGAGAGCCACGTGGCCGTACAGGGCGTGCAGGGCCTGCCGGGCGGGCAGCGGTTCGGGCCACCACGGCAGGGACACCAGGGCGGTTTCCGCGGTGGTCTTCGACGCTGCCTCCGGGGCAGTCGTCGGGGCGTTTTCCGCGGCCGCGAAGAACGCGTACGCGTCCAGCACCGCGGACAGCTTGGCGTGCTGGAACTCGCACAGCAGGGTGGCGGCGGGGTCCGCGGCGGCGCCCCGGGCGGGGCCCGAGGGCAACCGCAAGCCCACCCCTCCGAACGCCCGCCTCGCCACCTGGTGTTGGTGGCAGGCGCCCGGTTCCGGCGCCGTGTCACGGAGCGGGACGACCGCGCGCAGCCCCGCCCTCAGCGTCGCGGCGTAGGCGGGAACCAGCCGCGAGAGTTCGCTTCCCGCGCCGACCAGCGCGGTCCGCCACACCTCCCATTCCGCATCGGAGAGGCGTCCGCGAGCGAGCCGTCCGCCGTCGGCGCGGTACGGGTCGAGGTCCTCGACGGCGACGGGCAGGGGGAAAGCGGTCAGCCGTCTGGTCATGACCGGCTCGCCACCGGTGAGAACGGCCTTCCCGAGCGAGACACCCGCGGTGGGCCCGTCACCCCGTACCCGTAACGCGCCCACGCCCGGCAGGTGGGCCAGTCCGGCCCGCACCGGCAGCGGCAGGCTCGCCGTCACGCCCCCGCGCCAGGCGATGGCAGCGGCGACGCCGGCGATGTGCGCTCTGTCCCGTTCGGCCTCCACCCCGCTGATGAAACATCGGCACCGGTCCGCCCACGCCTGCACGAAGGGGTAGCGCAGGACCTCCAGGGTCTCGTCCGGGCAACGGCCCTCCAGATCGATCAGCAGGTCCAGGCCGTCGGACGCGGCGACGCCCAGGGCCGAGCGGCTGCCCGGCCGGGCAACTGCGCCCGCTATCAAGGTCTTTGTCAGTGTGACCTGCATGTCCTGGAGCGCACGGATACCGTCCGCGGTCCCCGGACCGGCCGCGAACGCGTCGAACGCGCCCTCCGGGAGGTGATCGGTGACATGCGCCCGACCGGCAGCGCGGGAACCGGTCGTGCACGCGAGCTGGGCCGCCGGAATCCGCGCCGACAGGGCCAGGAGGTCGGCGCAGTACACGGAGGGGTTGTCGAAGCCGGTCCCGCGGCGGTAGCGGTGGGCGTAGAGACCTCCGCCGCAGGTGCGCACCACGGGGCAGTCCCTGCAGGTGGCGCACAGGTGCGCGTGGCGCTCGTTGCGCGCCGCGATGCCGGGGTGGGTCACGAGGCTGTCCACGCTGTCGGTGAAGACGGTCATGCCGGTGGCGGGGGCGCCCGCGTAGGCGGTCTTCAGGGAATCGGCCTGTTCCCACGAGCCGTCGGTGTCCACCACCGCGAGACCGACGGGTCCGAGTCCCACCGCTTCGCTCCCGCTGGGTTCCCCCAGGGACGCGGCCGTCAGAGCGTCGAACAGCCGGATGGGAACCGGCATGCCGTCGGCGAGCCAGCGGTCGTGGATACGGCACAGCCAGGTGGCATAGGGGGCCGGTGATTCTCCGTACCGGGGTGGTGGGTGCTCCCATGTCGCGTGCGGCAGCAGGAAGTCGACGCGGGGAGGTGACTCGGCCAGCAGTGCTTCGTAGACGGATATCGGGTCGTTCGCCAGATCGACTGTGCACAGCACCCCGCCGTAGAGATGACGGAAATGTGGCCGCCTCAGCAGTTCGAGAGCCCTGAGAACCCTCGCATGACTGCTGCGACCATTCGCGTATCGACGGTGGAGGTCGTTCGCCACCCGGTCGCCGTCGAGCGATATTCCGACCTGCACCCCGAATTCGTCGAAAAGGGAGCAGAATTTCTCATTGAGCATCACACCGTTGCTCTGGACGTGCAGGCTGAGCCGCACCCTGCCACCCACGACGTCGCGCAGAGTCATGGCTATCTCGCGCAGCCTTTTCACACCGAGAAGAAGCGGCTCTCCCCCGTGCAGACTGATCCGCACGACCGGTGGCCGATGAATTCCGACATGCTCCGCGATACGGAATGCCGCTTGCGCCACGACGTCACGACTCATTGTCCGTGGCTTGTCCCGCCAGCTCTGGTCGGCGTGTTCGTATACGTAGCAGTGGTCACAGGAGAGATTGCAGCCGCCGTGCACCTTCAGGATGAACTGGTCGATGCGGGGAAGCACTCGTCGTCTCCGATTTCCGAATTGAACGCAGCCATCCGCGCGGGCGGTTCGGGGCACGAGAGCAGAGTTTCGGGGTACGAGAGCAGAGTGCGGAACCGCGCAGCCATTGCGGCCGAATCGGAGTCGGAGAGAAGGTCCGCCAGGGTGGCATCTGCGATGTCGGGCAGGGAGCGCCCGGAGACAGCGGTATCGCTCATGGTCACCTTCTGTCACGGAGGAAGGCTGGATCCACGGATTTAGAAGGCCTCAGAATAGCACCGGTTTCCTCTTCTCCACTAGACTTTGCGGGTATTTCAGCATCCCTGCGGCGTAGACTTGATCCGATGAGCATCGAATCGGCACAGGCGTCACAAGTCGCTCTCCGGCTGGTCACGGCAGAGGACGAGGAAAGATTCATCGAGCTGGCCAGGATGAGCGTCGATCTCCATCATCCCTGGGTGGGAATACCGCGTACCCCGAACGGATTCTCGAAATATCTGGCAAGGTCCGACCAGACGAACGCCGCCTGCATGGTGGCCTGCCTGCGGGACCCGGACGACCTGGCCGGAATGATCAATATCAACGACATCGTTCGAGGCTCTTACCAGCGGGGCGTGCTCGGTTTCGCCGCATTTCTCCCCTATGTAGGACGGGGCTACATGTCCACGGGGGTCGCGCTCGCCGTGCATTACGCCTTCGACCAGTTGGGTCTCCACCGACTGGAAGCCGATATCCAACCGGACAACAGGGCCTCGCTGAGGCTCGTTCGACACCTGGGATTCCGAAAAGAGGGCTTCTCTCCCGGTTTCATCAAGATTGACGGAGTCTGGCGCGATCACGAACGGTGGGCCATCACACGAGAGATGAAGCTCCCGCCGGTCGGCGGCGGCGAGTGACGGACCCGCCCCACCGGCCCTACGGTCCCGCCCCACCGGCCTACGGGCCGGCCCGCCCTACTGGATCGTGAACCCGCCATGGATGTCACGGGCCTGAACGACGTTCTTGGCCTGCCCCTGGAACACGTTGGCCACTCCGTCGTTCGCCGCCTGGTTCCACAGGGCCTGGCACTCCTGCCGGAACGCCGGGTCGCGCGTGAACTCCTCGTCGAGGGCCGCCGCCAGTTGCGCCTCGGACTCCGGTTCGGCGGGCGAACGGGAGGCGAAGCGCTCTCTGACCCTCCGCAAGAGGGCCGGCAGAGCGGCCCCGGTGGACTCACCCGCTCCGGTCGCGAAGCCGGCGGCGAGCGCCCCGGCGATAGCAAGCGACAAAGGGTCCATGCGAGCCTCCGAAGTGAGGGCGGCGTGTCCATCATGGGTCCGCGCCACACTGAAATCCATAGGCTCCGGGGCCCTTCCGGCGATTCGTACAGCTGTCGGGGCCCGCCGACCGGCGGAGTTCACGCGGGAGTCGGAGAAGGCCGAAGTCTTGTCATAGTGGCTGGTCCCGCCTCAAGCTCCTATGACAGAGGAGTATTCAACTTCCGTCACCAGGAGGGTCGTTCGGCCTTCGACCGCACCGCCCTTCCCTGCCTCGGGGGGCTCGCGTGCGCGAAATGACCAAAGGTGCCAACACCGCTCTTCCAGCACTGGCCGACGGAGTCGGTTCTCTCATGGTGCGGCTCGGCTGGAGCAGCGCGAGCGGCGAGGGCGACTCCGACGTATCCGTCCTCCTGCTCCGCGAGAACGGGAAAGTAGGCGGAAACGACGACTTCTACTTCTACAACCACCCGGTAGCGACGGACGGATCCGTACAACTGCTGGGCCAGATACCGACGGACAACGGAAGCGAGGACAGGATCAGGCTCGACTTGTCGGCGCTGCCCACCGCGGTGGAGTGCGTCGTCATCGCCGCCAGCCGCTACCGGCGCGCCGTCTTCGGCGAGTTGCAGGACCTTCGCCTCGTCCTCACCGGTGGTTCGGGCGAGGACCTCATCGGCTTCACGATCACGGGGGCGACCGTGGAGAGCGCCTTCGTCTTCGCCGAGATCTACCGACGAGCGGGCGAGTGGAAGTTCCGCGCGGTCGGGCAGGGATACGAGACCGGCCTGGCGGGACTCGCCACGGACTACGGCATCCAGATCGACGAGGACGAAGACCAGGACGTACCGCCACAGCCCGCGTCTGCCGCTCCGGCGACGGCCACGGATCCGCCCCCGGCCCAAGCCGCTACGACACCGGCCCCCGCACCGGCCCCGGCTCCCGACGTCGCCTCCTCCGCGCCTGCTCCCCAGCCTCGTCGTCTGCGTACGGCCAAGAAGAAGGCCCGGCTGCCGAAGGGCCCCGCCAAACCGTCCCTGGCGGAGAACTCCGAGTGGAAGTCGGCACGTCTCTTCCCTCTCTCGTCCTTGAAGAGCGACAAGGACCGTGAGGTGCGGGCAACCTCCATCCTGCTGTCGGTGATGGCTCAGGTGCCGGAGTTCGGCCGCAGGCTCACGGCCGCCTTCGGCGCTCCGGCAGGCCGTATGGAAACCTTCACCGAGGTCGCGCTGCCGAACTCGGACCGCCCACGTCGTCCCGACGGCATCCTTCGTGTCGAACGCGCGGGAAAACTGTGGACTGCCCTCGTGGAGACGAAGACCAACGGCAACCCCCTGAAGGCCGAGCAGGTGCAGGACTACCTCGACATCGCCGTGCGCCGTGGCTACGAAGCCGTCATCACCCTCTCCAACGACGTAGCGCTGGACGGCAGCCCGCTCGTGGAGGTCAGGACCGACTCCCGACGCAAGAACAAGGTCGCGCTCTGGCATCTGTCGTGGGCGGACGTGACGCACCAGGCACAGATGCTCATTCACCATGAAGGCGTCGGCCAAGAGCCGCACGCCTGGCTGCTGCAGGAGCTTCTCCACTATCTGCAGCACGAGAACTCCGGCTGCCACGGCTTCCAGAACATGGGCGCCGACTGGGTCTCGGTACGCAACGGCATCGACGACGAGACCCTCGTACCGGGTGATCCTCGCGCGGTCCGTGTGGTGGAGAGCTGGGAACGCCTGATCCGGCAGGTGTGCCTGCGCCTCGGGGGCGAACTCGGCGAGAAGGTCGTCCCGGTCCAGCGCGCCAAGCGCGGCACCGATCCGCAGTCACGCCGCGCGGTCCTCGCCGAAGCACTGTGCGAGGACGGCCGACTGCACGCCGAGATCAGGATCGACAGCGCCCCCGGCCCCCTGCACCTCACGGCCGATCTGCGGCTGAGCCGACTGCGGACATCGGTCGAGGTGCCCGCGCCCGATCAGGGCTATCCCCTGACCTGGGTGAAGCGCCTGATGAAGCAGCTGGCCAATGCCCCTGCGGATCTGCATGTCCAGACGTTGATGCGTGGTGAAGTACCCGGCCCACGCGGCACGTTGGACAAGCTCCGCCCCGAACCGGCGGATCTGCTGCCGCCCCCCGGTCCCACGGCGGGAGCGGGCTCGGGTTCCGGGTCGGCCGCCAGGATCATGGGCTTCCGTCTCTCGCTCTCCCGGCCCCTGGGCGCCACACGCGGCAATGCCGAATCAGGCTTCATCCGGAGCGTCGATTCGGCAATCGACGTGTTCCATAGAGGAGTGATCACCAGCGTGAGCTGACCCGCACGGACGAAAGGACGGCCCGACTTCCCATGAAGACCCCTCTCTCGCACCAGGAGCAGCCTTCACCGCCCCGTGCCACCCCTCACATCGACGCCGACTCCATGACCCGTCTCGTCCCCATGTCCGCCGCGATCGACGCGCTGGAGGCCGTGCTCGTCGCAGGGCTCGATCCGGCGGCGGAGCCGGCCCGTGGGGTCGTGGAGGTGCCCGGGGGGCAGTTGCTCCTGATGCCGTCGGCCACCGCTTCGTACACCGGCGTGAAGATCGCCACCGTCACGCCGGGCAACGCGGAGCGGGGGCTGCCGCGTATCCAGGGGCTGTATCTCCTCCTTGACGGGGTGACGCACGCGCCGCTGGCCCTGCTGGACGGCATCGCGCTGACGTCGCTGCGTACGCCCGCCGTGTCCGGGGTGGCGATCCGGCATCTGGCCGTGCCCGAGGCCGAGCGGCTGCTGGTGTTCGGGACGGGGCCGCAGGCGTGGGGGCACGTCGAGGCGGTGCGGGCGGTGCGTCCGGCGCTGCGGCACGTCGACGTGGTGGCGCGGAACGCCGAGCGCGTGGCGGCCTTCGTCGAGCGCTGCCGTGCCGCCGGCCTCTCGGCGTCGGCGGCTGCGCCGGAGGACGTGGCCCGCGCGGACGTGGTCTGCTGCTGCACCACCGCGCGCGAACCGCTCTTCGACAGCGCCCTGCTGCCCGACCACGCGACGGTCGCCGCGGTCGGCTCACACGAGCCGGACGCCCGCGAGGTCGACGCCCGACTCGTGGCCCGCGCCACGGTCGTCGCGGAGTCCGCCGACGTGGCCGGGAGGGAGTGCGGCGACCTGGTGCTCGCTGTCGAGGAGGGCGCCTTCGACATGGAACGGCTGCGGACGTTGGACGCCCTGGTGCGCGGCGAGGTGAAGGCCGCGGACGGGCGGCCCCGGCTGTTCAAGTCGGCGGGAATGGCCTGGGAGGACCTGGGCGTCGCGGCGGCCCTCTACGAGGGGTGGAGCGGGGAGAACTGAACCTGGGCGGGGCGTCAGCGCTCCGCGGCGGCTGTCACGTCGTACCGCGTCGTCCTTGATGCGCGGACCGCCAGGGCGAGCAGGGCCCATGCGGTCAGGCCGAGGACGCCCGCGACGGCCGGCAGCTGTCCGGCCCCCACGCCGTTCACGGTCAGGCCTCCGACGGCGCCGCCCAGCGCGACCCCGAGGTAGGTGCCCGACGTGTTGAGCGCCAGCGCCTGGGCCGCGGACGGCCCGGCGAGCAGGTGGAGGCGCGCCTGGATCGCCGGGGAGTTCCAGAAGGCCATCCCGCCCCAGACCGTGCCCACCACGACGAGGACGGGGAACGGCACAGGCCGGACGAACCAGAACGTCCCCATCAGCGCCATGACGCCGACGAACGTGCCGATCCCGATGGCCAGGCAGCGGTCAGGGCCCCACCGGTCGACGGCCCTGCCGCCCGCCCAGATGCAGACGATGCCCGCGACCCCGGAGAGGCTGAACGCCAGCGCGCGCTGGTCCACCCCTGCCTCGCTCACCGCGTCGAGGTAGGGGGCGGTGTAGGTGAGCATCATCATGGAGCCGGTCATGAGGACGGAGTTGGCGAGGATGCCGAGGGACACCGGAGCGGCGGCGAGGGCCCTCAGCTGCTCGGCGACGCTCGGCACCTCGGCGGACCTGTCGCCCTCGCGCGGCAGCGTCACGAGCAGGAAGACGAGCGCCGCGGCCCCGGCCACCGCCATCGCGACGAACGTGGCCCGCCAGCCGAAGTGGCCGCCGATCCAGGTGCCGATCGGGACCCCGGCCGCGATCGAGCCCGTGACGCCGAGCGCCACGACGGCGACGTACCGGCCGATGTGGCTCCGCGGGGCGCGCTCGGCGGCGTGGGCGAAGACGGCCGGGGTGGACGCCGCCGCCGCGCACGCCGCCACGATCCGCAGCGCCATCAGCGCGCCGAAGCCGTCCGTCGACGCCGCCATGAGGTTCGCCGCGACGAACAGCGCGAAGGAGGCGGTGAACAGGCGCCGCCGTGACACCCGCGCCAGGGTGACGCCCGCGATCGGCGCGACCACGGCGACGGTGAGAGAGAAGACGGTCACGAGCTGCCCGGCCTGCGCCTCCCCGACTCCCAGGTCCCTCGCCATCTCGGGCAGGACCCCCGCGATCACATAGTCGTCGGTGTAGAGGACGAAGGCGGCGGCGAGCAGCGCGAACAGCCACGCGGGCACAGCGGGACTCCAGACATCAGTCGGGCAGTGGCATCAACGGTCGGGCAGCGGCAGCAACAGCGCGCGCAGGTGCGCCCGCAGGGTCGTGCGGAGGCGGTCGACGCAGAGCGATCCGTGCGGCGTCACCGCGTCGATGACGAGTCCGCCCAGGACGGCGACGACGCGTTCGGCCTCCTCGGCGGCTTCGGGCACGCCGAGCACGTCCAGGGCGTCCGTGATCACCAGGCGCATGTCGGCGGCCATCCGCTCGGTCACGGGGCGGAAGATCGGGTTGACCCGCGCGGCGACGATGAACTCCATCAGGACGATCGACTCGACGCGGCGCTCCTCGTCGACCGGGAGCAGCTCCTCCAGCAGAGCCTGCAGGGCGTCGACGGCGCGTTCGCCCGTGAGCCCGGCCAAGGTGTCGGTCGCGTACCGGGTGAGTCGCTTCCCCATGCGGTCGCCGACCTCGGTCACGGCCGCCACGAGGAGGGTGCGGTGGTCGTCGAAGTAGTGGCGGACCGAGCCGATGTTCCATCCGGACTCGGCGGCCACCTTCCGCAGGGATACGCCGGTGATTCCTTCGGCCACCACGAGACGGAAAGCCGCCTCGATGACATCTTTTCGGCGCTGTTCGAGGTCGATCCGAGCTGGCATTCCGGCACAATATCACAGGCGTGATAAGTGAAAGCCGGCCGGGGT
Organism: Streptomyces sp. NPDC041068; assembly: GCF_040647455.1. Classification (NCBI taxonomy): domain Bacteria; kingdom Bacillati; phylum Actinomycetota; class Actinomycetes; order Kitasatosporales; family Streptomycetaceae; genus Streptomyces; species Streptomyces sp. NPDC041068. Next base: position 121,689 of record NZ_JBEZCG010000002.1, on the reverse strand, counting down.
ATATGGAAACCCCTTCATTCGCGGTGCCGCACCACCCGCCTTTCGTCCCACACCGGTTCGGGCGCCTCGTAAACGGTTCCGTCCGAGCCGAAGACCAGGAAACGGTCGAAGTCCCGGGCGAACCAGCGGTCGTGCGTCACCGCGAGCACGGTTCCCTCGAAGCCGCGGAGCGCGTGCTGCAGGGCCTCGGCGGAGACGAGGTCGAGGTTGTCGGTGGGTTCGTCCAGCAACAGCAGCGTCGTGCCGCCGAGTTCGAGCAGGAGGATCTGGAAGCGGGCCTGCTGCCCGCCGGACAGGGACTCGAAGTTCTGCTCCGCCGCGCCCGCCAGTTCGTAGCGGGCAAGGGCCCGCGACGCCTCCTCGCGCGGCAGGCCCTCGCGGTGCTCGTCGCCGCGGTGCAGGATCGACACCAGCGTGCGGCCCGCGAGATCGGGCCGCCCATGGACCTGGGCGAACCAGGCGGGACGGACCCGCGCGCCGAGGCGCGCCGCCCCGGTGTGCGCCACGGGCTCGACCGGCAGGTCGCCGACCGGTTCGTGTTCGGACTCGGGGGCGCTGCCGCCGCCGGCGAGCAGACGCAGGAAGTGCGACTTGCCCGAGCCGTTGGAGCCGAGCACCGCGACCCGGTCGCCGAACCAGACCTCCAGGTCGAACGGCCGCATCAGGCCGGTGAGTTCGAGCCCTGCGCAGAGCACGGCCCGTTTGCCCGTGCGTTCGCCGCGCAGCCGCATCGCCAGATGCTGCCTCCGAGGCCGCGCGGGAGGCGGCCCCGCCTTCTCGAACCGCTCCAGACGCGTCTGCGCCGCGCGGTACCGCGAGGCCATGTCCGAGTTGTAGGAGGCCTTCTGCTTGTACATGTGCAGGAGCGCCTTCAGCTTGGCGCGCTCCTCGTCCCAGCGGTTGCGCTGTTCGTCGAAGCGCTCGAACCGCTCGGTCCGCGCCCGGTGGTAGGTGTCGAAGCCGCCCGGATGCACCCAGGCGGTGTTCCCCGCCGCGCCGAGTTCGACCGTGACGGTGCTCTTCGCGGTGCGGGCGAGCAGTTCGCGGTCGTGACTGACGTAGAGGACGGTCTTCGGCGTCTCGATCAGACGGTCCTCCAGCCACCGCTTGCCGGGCACATCGAGGAAGTTGTCCGGTTCGTCGAGCAGCAGGACCTCGTCGGGGCCGCGCAGCAGGGCTTCGAGGACCAGGCGCTTCTGCTCGCCGCCCGAGAGGGTGCCGACCGCACGCCGCCGGCACCGGTCGAAGGGCACGCCGAGGGCCTCGGTGGCGCAGACATCCCAGAGCACCTCGGCGTCGTAGCCTCCGGCGTCGCCCCATTCGGCGAGCGCGTCCGCGTAGCGCATCTGGGCCGCGGCGTCCCCGCTCGCCTCCATGGCCGCTTCGGCCGCGTCCAGGGCGGCCGCGGCGCGGCGGACGCGCGGGGCGGCCACCGAAAGAAGCAGATCGCGCACCCGGTCGCCCTCGCGGGCGACGAACTGCCGCATCACGCCGAGGCTTCCGCCCCGGTTCACCGCGCCGCCGTGCGGCGCGAGGTCTCCGGCGACGATCCGCAGCAACGTGGTCTTGCCCGAGCCGTTGGCTCCGATCAGCGCGGCCTTGGCACCCTCTCCGACGCGGAACGAGATGTCGTCGAGGAGCACCCGGCCGTCCGGTAGTCCGTACGAGATGGAATTGACGTCGATGTATCCCACGACGGTGAAGTTATCACAGGCGTGATAAAAAGAAACAGGCGAATAAAATTCGCTGCTGTCCCCCCATTCACTCCACGGTCACCGCGTGCCGCACCACGGCGTCGAACAGATACCCCTGGGTGTTGTACGCCGTCGTCTCCGGCTGGACGCGCCCCGTCGTGTCGGTGGCGCGGGACAGAAGGGCGGTGGGCCCCGGGGCCGTGGGGCGCCACGGGAAGGACCAGCGGGTCCAGGTGTCGCGCCGCGGGGTGTCGTGGAGGCGGGCGCGGTGCCAGGTGGCGCCCCCGTCCGTGCTGACCTCGACCCGGTCGATGGCGCCCGCGCCCGACCAGGCGCGGCCCGTGAGGCGGTGGCGCGTGCCCGCGGACAGGCGCGCGTTCCAAGGGAGTTCGAAGGCCGACTTGAGGGTCTGACGGGTGAGCGGGGCGCTGCCCTCGGGCGGGTGGCCCGCGCCGTACAGGCGGTAGAAGTCCGTGTTCCAGGGCGAGTAGAGCGGCGTCGACGAGACCTCGATGTCGCCCAACCACTTGATCGAGGCGATGCCCACCCAGGACGGGACCAGGACGCGCACCGGGTGGCCGTGGTCGGGTGGCAGGGGTTCGCCGTTCATCTCGTACGCGAGGAGGACGTCGTCCAGGGCCTTGGCGAGCGGCAGGGGGCGGCGCACCCGGCCGAGGTTCGTGCCGTCCGCCGTGACGTAGTCGGCGTCGAGACCGCGCGGCATCACGTCGACCGCGCGGCGGGAGAGGCCCGCCCTGCGCAGGACCTCCCGAAGGGGTACGCCGCGCCAGCGTGCCGTGCCGATCGCGCCGAGGGTCCACGCCGTACCGGTGGCCGGCCGGTTTTGCTGGGTCGCGAAGAAGTCCCTGCCGTTGCCCGCGCATTCGACGAACGCGGTGCGCGTCGCCGAGGGGAGGTTCTTCAGGTCCGCGAGCGTGAAGTGGCGGGGACGGCCCGTCAGCCCGTCCCCCCACACCTCCAGCCGCCATGCCGCCGCTTCCAGCCTCGGTGTCACCGTGTGGTTGCGTACGAAGAAGTGGGAGACGGGCGTGGTGTGGCCGGTGCCCGCCAGGGAGTCGAAGCGCGTCTCGGCGTTCGTGCCGCGGATCGTGAACCGCTCCGGGGGCAGGGGCTTGACGATGCCCGCGGCCGGGCCCGCCGCGCGCGCCCTCGGGGCTGCGAGGGCCGTCGGCGCCGTGGCGGCCAGGCTCGTGGCGGCCAGGCCCGTGGCGGCCGCGAGGCGCAGGACGTCACGGCGCGCCACGCCGTCGGCTCGGGCCTCCCCCGCGAGCCACTGGCTCAACCTGCGCCGGTCGTACGCCGCTTCGGACGTCCCGTCGGCGGTCCGGTGGTCGCTGCGTGCGCTGCGGTCTCTGCTCATGGCCACACGCTAGGAGCGCCCGCGCGGCCCCGCCGCCCGATCGGCGGCCGCTTCACACGGCGGCAATGCGCACGGCACGCACCGCAATGTGCGCGCCATGCCGCACCGCGTCGTGCGTCGGAACAGGGGTCAGGGCGTCGTCGTCGACACCACGTACACCATCGGGTGCTTGGCGTTCGAGCGGTCCACCACGACGTCCTGCGTCGGCGCCGGGTCGTCCTGGTCGTGGGTGAGGCCCGACCACGGGCCGGGTCCCGTGAACTCCCAGCCGACGACCTTCTGGTCGCGCTCGCTGATGGTGATGTCGTTCGGCTTGAGGTGGGGCCCGGTCGTGCCGATCTGCTCGAGGAACTTGTTCAGCCCCTCGTTGCTGGTGAGGAACTGGACGTACAGGCGGCTGGTGCGCCAGTTGTTCGTCTCGTAGTAGGCGACCTCTTCGGAGTACGGCGGGATCGGTACGTCGTACAGACGGCGCTGCACCTTGGAGGGCCAGCCCGCGGTGAGGCCCGTCGCGGAGTACTTGCTCTCCTTGTCGCGGCCGCTGTCGCGGCTCTGGTTCGCGGAGATCACCAGGTAGCCGGCGGGGATGCCGATCAGGAGGACGATGATCGTCGCCGTCAGCCAGCGGCGGCGGATCATGTGGCGGCGGTCCTCGGTCCTGCCCCCGTCGCGGCCCGACGGCTCGGGGGCTCCGGGGAAGTCCGGGGACGAGGGTTGGCGGGGCACGGTCATCTGCTTACTGGGTTCCCTGGGAGGTGCGGTCGTTGGTGCGGCGGGCCTCTGCGTACCGCTCGTAGCGTTCGTAGCGCTCCACGCGGCGGCGGTTGGCGCGGCGGAAGCGACGGGCGACCAGGCGGGCCAGGTCCGCGGCGCCGACCATGCCGGCCTCGGGGCCGAGCTGGGCACGGGCGATGCGGGCCTCGGGGCGGTAGCCGCGGCCCGTGAGGTGGCGGCGGAAGGCGTCGCGGGCCGGGCCGATCAGGAGGTCGTCGGCGGCCGAGACACCGCCGCCGATCACGAAGCAGGACGGGTCGAGGGCGGCCGCGAGGTTCGCGATGCCCACGCCCAGCCACTGGCCGATGTCCTGGAGGAGCTCGACGCACATGGCGTCGCCCTCGCGGGCCAGCTCGGTGATGAGGGGGCCCGTGATGTCGGGGACGTTGCCCTTGACGCGCTCGATGATGCCGTACGCCACCGGGGAGTCGGCGGCGGCGAGCTCGCGGGCCTCTCGGACCAGGGCGTTGCCGGAGCTGTACTGCTCCCAGCAGCCGCGGTTTCCGCAGGGGCAGCGGTGGCCGCCGGGCACGACCTGCATGTGCCCGAACTCGCCGGCGACGCCGAACTTGCCGCGCTTGACCTGGCCGTCCTCCAGGATGGCGCCGCCGATGCCGGTGCCGAGCGTGATCATGACGAGGTGGTCCTCGCCGCGGCCCGCGCCGAAGCGCCACTCGGCCCAGGCGGCGGTGTTCGCGTCGTTGTCGACCATCACCGGGACCGCGAGGCGGCCGGAGATGCGGTCGCGGAGGGGTTCGTTGCGCCAGGACAGGTGCGGGGCGAACAGGACGCGGTTGCGCTCCGCGTCCACCCAGCCCGCCGCGCCGATGCCGACCGCGTGCACGTCGTGCCGGTCGGAGAGGTCGAGCACCAGCTCGACGATGGTGTCCTCGACGACGCGGGGGCTCTTGGACTTGTCCGGGGTCTCCGTGCGGAGGGTCTCCAGGATGTTGCCGTCGGCGTCGACGACCCCCGCCATCACCTTCGTGCCGCCGATGTCGATGCCGACGGTGGGGACGCGGGGTGCCGTCAGATGGGACCGGCGCTCACGCGTGCCCACGGTCCGCAGGACGGTGGCTCGTGCGGAGCCGCGGTGGGCTAGGTCGCGGTAGGTGCTCATTGCCGCGATTCTGCCTCACTCTTGCGGGGGCGTGCACAACGGGCGCGGGGCGCCCCGATGGGGCGCGGCAAACTGCGCGAGCAACCACGAAAGAGCCGCAGTCGCGTCTGCCGGGTGACCGAGCAGACGCGACTGCGGCTTTTCTTGGGCTGAGCGCGCAGTTCCCCGCACCCCTGGCGGGGCGCTGCTCAGCGCCCCTCCAGTTCATGACGGAGGTCATCCAGCTCCGAGCCGCCCGCCATCTGGCGGGTCAGTTCGTCGAGGGTCACCTCGTCACGGGTGTAGCTGCCGAACATCGCGCCCCGCTTCAGGAGGACGAAGCGATTGCCGACCAGGTACGCGTGGTGCGGGTTGTGCGTGATCAAGACCACGCCCAGGCCCTGGTCCCGCGCCGCGGCCACGTACTTCAGGACGACGCCGGACTGCTTGACGCCGAGCGCCGCGGTCGGCTCGTCGAGGACGAGGACCTTCGCGCCGAAGTAGACCGCCCGCGCGATCGCCACGCACTGGCGCTCACCGCCCGAGAGCGTGCCGATGGGCTGGTCCACGTCGCGCAGGTCGATGCCCATGCGGAGCAGCTCCGCGCGGGTCGTCTCGCGCATGAAGTCGACGTCCATGCGGCGGAAGGGGCCGACCCCCTTCGTCGGCTCGGAGCCGAGGAAGAAGTTCCGCCAGACCGGCATCAGGGGGACCACCGCGAGGTCCTGGTAGACCGTGGCGATGCCCCGGTCCAGGGACTCCCGGGGCGAGGACAGCTTCGTCTCCTCGCCCTCGATGCGGAGCTCGCCCGCGTCGTGCTGGTGCAGCCCCGCGATGATCTTGATCAGCGTGGACTTGCCCGCGCCGTTGTCGCCGAGCACGCAGGAGATCTCCCCCGCGTGCACCTCCAGGGAGACGCCCTCCAGCGCGCGGATGTTGCCGTAGTACTTGCTGACGTCGTCGAGCTCGACGAGCGGGGTGCGGGACGCGGTCTCCGGCACGGCGTCGGTCGGTGTCTCGGTCACTTCGTCGCCTCCGCACGCTTGCGGACCCAGTGGTTGAGCAGGGTCGCCAGGAGCAGCATCACTCCGAGGAAGAACTTGAACCAGTCGGGGTTCCACTCGGCGAACACGATGCCCTTGCTGACCATGCCGAAGATCAGCGCACCCACGGCCGCGCCGACCGCGGAGCCGTAGCCACCGGTGATCAGACAGCCGCCGATGACCGCCGCGATGATGTAGATCAGTTCGTTGCCGACGCCTTCGCCGGACTGGACGACGTCGTACGAGAAGAGCAGGTGCTGGCCGGAGATCCAGGCGCCGAAGGCGACGCCCATGTACAGGCCGATCTTGGTCGCCGAGACCGGGACGCCGACCGCGCGGGCCGCGTCCTCGCCGCCGCCCACCGCGAAGATCCAGTTGCCGACGCGGGTGCGAAGCAGGATCCAGGTGGCGACCGCGATCAGGGCGAGCCACCAGACGATGGTGATCTTGAAGTCGACGCCGCCGATGGTGATCGACGAGGCGAAGACCTCCTTGGCGGAGGAGAACCCCTCCATGTCGGAGATCGACTTGGTGGAGACCGTGCCGCTGATCAGCTTGGTGAAGCCGAGATTCATGCCGGTCAGCATCAGGAACGTACCGAGCGTGATGATGAAGCTCGGTGGATCGGTGCGGGTCAGCATGACGCCGTTGAAGACGCCGATCGCAAGGGTGGCCAGGAGGGAGACCCCGACGCCCACCCAGACGTTCGCGGTCATCTGGTAGCTGAACATCGACGAGATCAGCGCGGAGGTCGTCACCATGACGCCCGCCGAGAGGTCGAACTCGCCGCCGATCATCAGGAGCGCCACCGGCACCGCCATGATGCCGATCGTCGACGCGGCGTAGAGGACCGTGGCCAGGCTCGTCGTGCGCAGGAAGCTGTCCGCGACGATCGCGAAGAAGATGAAGACGGCCACGGCGCCGACGACCGAGCCGAGCTCGGGGCGGCCCATCAGCTTCTTCACGGGCGAGGTCTTCAGGAGGCGCTCGTCCGTCGGGGTGCCCGGGGTGCCCGGTGTGCCCGGTGCGGGCACGAGGTCTTTCGCGGTCATCGGGTCCCTCGCTTCGCGTATTCCTCCAGCTCGGCGGCCTGGTCCTTGGTGATGATCTGCGGGCCGGTCAGCACCGGCTTGCCGCCGCCGAGGACGTCGGCGTTGTACTTGTACAGCCACAGCAGGTCCACGGCCTCGTAGCCCTGGAGGTAGGGCTGCTGGTCGACGGCGAAGCCGAGGTCGCCGGACTTCAGCCCGGCGGCCACCTTCTCGTTGAGGTCGAAGGTGTCGATCTCCGCCTTGCTGCCCGCGCCGTCCTTGGCCTTCACGGCGGCGTCCGCGAAGGGCGCGCCGAGCGTGACGACCGCGTCCACGTCCTTGTCGGACTGGAGCCTGGCCTCGATGGAGGACTGCACGTCGGGCATGTTGGTGCCCGTCACGTAGAGGTTCTCCAGCTTGCCGTCGAAGGTCTTCTTGGCCCCCTCGCAGCGCTGCTCGTGGCCGACGTTGCCCTGCTCGTGCAGGATGCAGAGCGCCTTCTTCTTGCCGCGCTTGTTCAGCTCGTCGCCGACGGCCTCGCCCGCGATCGTCTCGTCCTGCCCGATGTGGGTGAGCGCCCCGAACTCCTTGGACTCCGCGGAGCCGGAGTTCACCGTGATCACCGGGATGCCGGCCTTCTTGGCGCGGGCCAGCGGGCCCTTCATCGCGTCCGGCTTGGCCAGCGACACGATGATGCCGTCGACCTTCTTGTCGATGTAGGAGTCCACGAGCTGGGCCTGCTGCTGGGCCTCGTCGTCATGGGCGTACAGGAACTTGATGTTGTCCTTGCGTGCCGCCTCTTCGGCGCCGTTCTGGACGATGTCCCAGAAGGTGTCGCCATCGCCCGAGTGGGTGACCATGCCGAAGGTCCAGCGCGGCGTGCTCACCGCGGCCTTCCCCTGTGCGGCGGCCGCCTTGCGGGCGTCCTCGGCGCGCTTGCCTCCGGTACTGCTGCATCCGGTGAGGCCCGCGGTCACACCGAGCACCGCGACCAGCGCGGCGCCCACCGCTCGTACCCCTGTCTTCACCCTTGCCACGACGCCGTGCCCTTCTTGCTCTGCTGCTCTGTGCGGCCGGTCCGGATCCCCGGCCCCAGCCGCCCAAGTATCGACCACGCGGATCGCGCGTGTGTTCATCGGGTACCGCGGCGTGTGGTCACCTGGTTCCCCTGGCGGTGTACTTCTCCAGCTTCGGTACGTCCTTCCCGGTGACGATCGCGGGTCCGGTGAGGACGGGCCTGCCGCCTCCCAGGACGTTGGCGTTGGTCTTGTAGAGCCACAGTTCGTCGACGGCGAGGTAGCCCTGGAGGTAGGGCTGCTGGTCGACGGCGAAGCCGACCTCCTTGGCCTTGAGGCGCTTGACGACCTCGGCGTTCAGGTCGAACGTGTCGACCTCCGCCTCGCTGCCCGCGTCCTCCTTGGCCTTCACCGAGACGGCGGCGATCGGCGCGCCCAGCGTGACGACGGCGTCGATGTCCTTGGTGGCCTGCAGCTTCGCGCTGACGGACGACTGGGCGCCCGGCGCGTTGGTGCCCTCGACGTTCAGGTTCTCCACGGTGCCGTCGAAGGTCTTCTCGACGCCCGCGCAGCGCTGCTCCAGGGAGACGTTGCCCTGCTCGTGGATGACGCAGAGGGCCTTCTTCTTGCCGCGCTTGTTCAGCTCGTCGCCGACGGCCTCGCCCGCCACGGACTCGTCCTGGCCGATGTGGGTGAGCGCGCCGAACTTCGCGGAGAACTCGGCCCCGGAGTTGATCGAGACGACCGGTATCCCGGCGGCGGTCGCCTTGGCGAGCACCGCCTTCATCGCCTCGGGCTTGGCCAGGGTCACGACGATGCCGTCGACCTTCTTGTCGACGAACGACTGGACCAGCTCGGCCTGCCCCTTGGCCTCCTTGTCGTTGGCGTAGAGGAACTCGACGTTGTCCTTGCGCGCTGCCTGCTTGGCCCCGCTCTGGACGATGTCCCAGAAGGTGTCGCCCTCTCCGGAGTGCGTGACCATGGCGATCTTCAGGCGCGGCGTGGTGACGCCCTTGCCGCCGCCGTCGTCGTTCGCCTTGTCCTCGTCGTCCTTGCCGCCGGATCCGCTGCAGCCTGCGGCCAGAGCGATCACGGCGATCAGGACTGCGGCCGTGCGGGATGTGCGCGTACGCATGGTGGGACCACCTCTTCTCCCGGCCGCCTCGGTGCGGCTGGGGGAGTTCTAGCGGTGGGCGCACGGGAGCGTCAATGGCTTTGTCAGAACATTCTGACGACCGTTGGTGAGTTGGTATCTACGGCCGTACGCGGCGCCTGCGGCCGCGCTCGGCCGCTACGGGCGTACGAGGAGCTGGAACTCGAAGGAGTAGCGCGCCGCCCGGTAGACGTGGGAGCCGAACTCGACCGCACGCCCCGTGTCGTCGAAGGTCGTGCGCCGCATCGTGAGCAGCGGGGCACCGGCCGGCTCGGCGAGCAGCTCGCCCTCCTGCGCGGTGGCGGCGCGGGCGCCGACGGACTGGCGCGCGCTGTGCAGGGTGAGCCCCGCGGCACGCATCAGGCGGTAGAGCCCGGTGGCCTCCAGACGCTCGGTGTCGAGGTCGAGGAGGCCGGTCGGCAGATGGTTGCGGAGCCGGGCCATGGGCTCGCCGTGCGCGAGCCGCAGCCGCTCGACGAGGTGCACCGCGTCTCCCTCGGCGACCCCGAGCGCCGCCGCGACCTCGGCGGACGCGGGCTCGACGGTGTTGCGCAGGACGCGGGTCTCGGGGCGCTGGCCCGCGGCCTCGAGGTCGTCGTAGAGGCTGCTGAGCTCCAGGGGGCGCTTGACCTGGCTGTGCACGACCTGCGTGCCGACGCCGCGGCGCCGTACGAGCAGGCCCTTGTCGACGAGGGACTGGATGGCCTGGCGGACGGTGGGCCGGGACAGGCCGAGCCGCCCGGCGAGCTCGATCTCATTGCCGAGGAGGCTGCCCGGGGTCAGGGCGCCGCGCTCGATCGCCGCCTCCAGCTGCTGGGCCAGCTGGAAGTAGAGCGGGACCGGGCTGCTGCGGTCGACGCCGAGCCGCAGCGCGACGGTGGGGTCCTTGACCGGCTTGTCCTGGGCTGCTTTGGCGACTGGTTTGGACACGGGGCGAGCGTAGTCCCGGGAAATGATGACGGGAAGTTCTGAAGTTCTGTTGTCCGGACAAAAGTTTGACAGTACGTGAGAAGCCTTTGCCTACCTGACCAGCAACGATGCATCAAATCGCCCCCTCGGAGAGAGCTCCGAGGGGGCGATCCCATATCCCGGGGGACAACCGGGGGACAGCGTGTCAGGCAGCGTCTGGGGGACTCCATCAGGCAGCAGAAGGGTGTACAAGGTGAAGATGGCTCTCGCTGCCCTGGCCTGGCCCGCTGGCTTCGGGTGCTGTCTCCCCCAGTTCCACGGCAGGTTCCTCCTCGGCCACAGGGGCCGCAGCGAGGGGCTCCTCCGGGGTGGGCGGCTCTACCGCATGGTGGCGCGGTACGAGATCAACGGTGGCGTTGGCGGCTGCCTGCTCGAATTGCGGCATCAGTGAGGTGTAGGTGTCGGCGGTGAGCTGGTAGCTGCTGTGGCCGAGGAGGGCCTGGATGGCCTTCATGGACAGGCCGGCGGCGAGGCTGAGGGATGCGGCGCAGTGGCGTAGGTCGTGGAGTCGGATGGGTGGCAGGCCGAGGCGTTTGACGAATCGTTCGAAGTTTTGGGAGACGTTGATGGGGTTCCAGGGGCTTCCGTCGGCTTGGGTGAAGACTTTGCCGGAGTGGACGTAGGGGCCGTAGGTGTCAGGGTTGTCGCGGTGCTTTTGTTCCCACTCGTCTCGTTGGGCTGTCTGTACGTCCCGCAAGGCTTTGAGTAGGGCGAAGGTGGCGTGGTCGAGTGTGAGGCTGCGTCGGCCTGCGCGGCTCTTGGGGGTGTCTTCCCATACTTCGTAGGCGTTGTTGACGGATAGCTGCTCGACGATCCTGGCGGTGCCGTGGGTCATGTCGACTTCGGTCCAGGGCAGTCCTGTTGCTTCGCCGCGGCGTGGGGCGCGGAACACCATGAGGTGCCACATGATGTACATGGGGTGTTGAACTGCGGCGTCGAGGAATTCGCCGGTCAGGCTGGGGGTCCAGACCATGACGGGGCTGGGCTTTTCGCCGGTGAGCCTCCAGCGGGCGATGCGTTCTTCTGTCCAGACCAGGGCTTCGGGGCGTTCGTACTTGGGGAGGGTGACGGACTTCGCCCAGTTTTCCGGGATGAGCTTCTCGGTGACTGCGTCGCCGAGGGCTGAGGCGAGGGTGTCCTTGAATCTCTTCTGCGTGGCGGGGCCGGTGTCCTGGCGGGGTCTGGCACGTGCTTCTTTGAGAGCGGCTTTGGCTGCGTTCCACCGTTGGCGCAGGTGTGGGGGGCGGGGCAGGGGCGCTTGCTTCCATGCTCGGTAGGCGTCGTCGCATTCGGCCTTGGCTTGTTGGGCTGCTATCCGGTTGGCTTCTTTGACCTTGTTGTACTCCCAGATCTGTTTGAACATCTCCTGGATGTGGCGCTCGCGCAGTTCGCGCATGGCGAGGTGGCCGAGTGTGGGTATGAGGACGCGGTCGATGGTGTCGCGGTAGCCCTCGCGGGTACTGCGCTTGAGGTCGACTCGCTTGTCGAGCCAGCGGTTGAGGTAGGCGGCGACGGTTTCTTTGGAGTCGACGTCGATGCCGCCTGCGGCTTCGTCCCAGAGTTTCTGTGCTGCTTCTTGGGCCTTCTTGGAGGTGGCGAAGCCGCCTTTGCGGGGTCGGCGGCGTTCGCCTCCGGGTCCGTCGGGGAGGTTGAGGTAGTAGTACCAGGAGCCGTGGTCGCGTTTTTTCAACTGTGGGCATGCGGAGCCGAGTTCTCGGACCTTTGGTGTGCCGTTCGCGTTGAGGATCGGCTGGCCGTTGGCGTCGAGTTTGGGTTCGGTGCACTTGCAGCGGCGGTAGGTGCTGCCGTTGAACACGTTGGGCCCCCTGGTTTGGGCTGGATCATCCGTACGTGTCCTGATCTTGCTGTAGCGAAGGGGATGCTTCCTTGGCCGCCGTATGCTTCCGGTCAGGTGGCGCGGGGATGAAGGATTTGACCACCTATGACCTCATCTGCGAGTGCTCATGCCGCTCCTGCCCGCGCGCGGGGCGGGATGTCGATCGAGGAGCTGCGGTCGCTGCCGGCTGCGGTGAGTGTGGCTACGGCCGCGCGGGCATTCGGTATCGGCACGGACAAGGCGTACGCGTTGATCAAGGCGGAGAAGTTCCCGGCGAAGACGATCCCTGTCGGTGAGACGCAGAAGGTAGCGACGCTGAGTTTGTGGGCAGCCCTGGGGGTGTCGTAGCGGGGCGCAGTCCGGGGCCGGGAAGCTCAGCCGCCCGCACTCCCGGCCCCGCCCAGGCTCCCCTCGTCGCCCACCCGTGCGTGTTCGATCGGGTACGGGGAGCCGTCGCCTCCGGATACGCGATCTTCGTGGCGTGCGTCACGTCAACTTAGGCACGTAGAGCTTTGACGTGGGCAAACGCCACTCCCCCAGGCCAGCCAAGCCTTCATTGTCTACTTTGACTACTCAATGAAGCTATCGTGACCTATTACCGGGCTAAGGGGTCGCTACTGGGCAGGCGATCGGCTCGTGATCGGACGGAGACGCATGGCACGGCTGACTGGCTACCTGAGCCACCGCGGGGGGCTCCATCCCCAGGAGGCGGCAGGTCTGCGCAAGGCCGCTTCACTGCTGTTTGACCAGCAGAGCAGGGCAGAGACCTGCCGGTCGATCAACGCCCAGGGATACCGCACCACACACGGCAACGAGTGGGCGCCGGAAGTTCTGGCTCGAGTCCTCAGCCATCCCCGGATGGCTGGACTAGACGACGAGGGCGAGCCCATCGAGGGCTTCGGCGACACAGTGTTGACACCGGATGAATACCGGCGCCTGCTCGCCCTGTTCGCTTCTCAGGCTGAGCAACAGCCCGCACCGCGCGAAGCGTTCGACTACCTCCTCACCGAGGGCCTGTCGGAGTGCGGCCTGTGCGACTGGAACATGGTGGGCACGCGGGTGACCAGCGGCGGCAATCCCGCCTACCGATGCCCTCCACCTCGCCCGGGACAGGCCTCTTGCGGACGAGTGCGGATCAACGCCGACCGGCTCGAAGGCCCCGTGGCGGAGGAAGTGCTCGCCGAGTTGCTCAGGCCCGGTGCGCAGGAGCGGCTGATGTCGTTGCTGGAGGATCTTCGCGGGGAGGCGGAGCGTTTGAGGTCGCATGTCGAGGGTGCGGAACAGCGTTTCGCGAAACTGCGCGAGATGCGTGACGTGTTGGTGCCTTCGGCGTATGAGGCAGCGGAGAAGGCAACCAGGCAGGACGTTCGTGAGGCCCGCAACCGGCTCCGATACCTGGAGCAGTTGATCGATGTCCCCGTTGCGGGCGTCTCGGACTTGGTTGCGTGGTGGAAGTCGGCGCCGCGGACGTGGCAGCGGGCCCTGATCGGCGTGGAGATCGTCAAGGTGCGCGTGCTGGCTTCGGGGCGCGGGAGGCATCGCGATCCCAGCGCCCGGTTGCAGATTGAGTGGCGCTGACCGCCTTCTCACATCCTTCCGTGCCGTCGATCGGCAGGGAGACTCACGACGTCGGCGCCGTTCCACTCAGCGGGACTTACCCGGACCGCCAGGTGGCACGAGGCGTGCCGTTGGGGGCGGCGGCCCGTTGCCCGGCATGGTCCATGCGTGCAGTAGGGACGGCCCCGGCTTGCCCTGACCAGGGATGTCGTCCATAAGATTCTGCCGCTTTGCCGTCTTTGGTCGCTTACGCGACATGAATTGGAACTTCACAGTGCCTTCCCCTGCCCTTCAGCAGCTGTCCGCCACGACGTGGGCGTGGATCAACGACCGCCCCCACTGGGGTTTCAGTAACTGCGGCGTGATCGCCAGCGATAGCCAAGGCCTGCTGGTCGACACGCAGTTCACGCTCGACGCGACACGCGATCTACTGGCTGCAGTCGAAGCGGCTCTGCCGGGCACGGAGATCACCGCGGTGGTGAATACGCACGCCAACGGGGATCACACCTGGGGCAATCAGCTCGTCGAAGGCGCCCAGATCATTACGTCGGAGAGTTCCGCCCGCCACGCGTGCAGCGAGATGAGCCCCGAGCAACTGACCGCGCTGTGCGAGGCCGGACGCACAACGGCCGTGGGCACGTACGCAGCGGAACACTTCGGGCACTTCGACTTCTCCGGCATCACCGTCACCAGCCCCACCGAGACCTTCACTGGCCGACTAGAAGTCAAGGTGGGGCAGACACTGGTCGAACTCCTCGATCTGGGGCCGGGGCACAGTGCGGGTGACGTCGCCGTCCACGTTCCCGATGACGGCATTGTCTTCGCCGGGGATGCCTTGTTCAGCGATTCCCACATGGTGGTGTGGTCCATGTCGCTGTCCGCATGCATCGCGGTCTGCGATCAGCTCTTGGCGACTGGGGCGGAGACTTTCGTGCCGGGGCACGGGCCAGTGCTGGATCGCGTCGGCGTTACCGAGGTGAGGGATCGTCTGGCCGCGGTCGCTCATGCCGCCGACCGGTATGCGCTTACTGGCACGCCCCTGACGGAAGCGGCCCGACTGATTGCGGCAGAGCACGCGGGGGCGTGGGCACACCCGGAGCGGTTGTTCACACAGGTAGCGGCCGCCTACGCGGAGGCCGGCGTAGGCGGTGTGCCGACGGGGACGCTGGCGTTGGTGGAGGGCATGGCCGGGGTGGCCTGCGGGTAGCCGGAGTCGCCGGGCGGCATGACGACCATCATCTTGGTGTTGTTGCACAGGCGAGCGAAGGTGATGAACTCCACCTCGAACACCCCGTCGCGGTTGGGTAGATGCAGGCGGCGAAGGTCGCCGTCGGGGTGCGTTTTGGCGGTGTGGTCCTCTTCGAGGATCTTCTTGGCGTCCGGGTCGCGCTCCTTGATCTCCTCGACGACCTCGGCGAGCCGCCTGTGGCCCGGGTTGACCTGGGCGGCCAGGCGCAGCTGGGAGGCCATCGGTTTGGCCCAGGCCTCTTCCCAGTCGATGAGCTGAAGACGGGCCTCGGGGTAAGTCAGGGCCCAGATCATCACGTTGATGCCGTGATTCATCCAAGGGAAGTCCCGGCCGGCGGCCTCGTTGAAGACGCGGATGTCCCAGTCCGGGCCGAAGGTGTAGGCGGGCCATATCTGTTGGTGCACGAGCGCCGAGACCGTGGGGTCGAGATGGGCGGCGTCGGGGCGCTTAAGCGGTGCGGGTTCCTGGCCGGTGGCGAAGTAGAAGAGGTGCACGCGTTCGGCGTCGTTCAGGTTCAGGATGCGGGCGACGCGGTCGAGGAAGTCGGCGCTGTAGTTCTCCTCGATGCCGGTCTCCAGCTTGCGGTACCAACCCTCCGACATGCCGGTGAGCAGGGCCATGTCGAGCTGCGTGAGGCCTTTGCGGTTGCGCTGACCGTACCGGTCAGTGAAGCCGGGTACGGCGCGCGGGTCTTGGCGCTTTCGCCAGGTGCGCAGCATGCGGGTGATTGGCGGCAGGGCAGTCGGCATGGCTTTTGACACCTTATTAGGTCACAAGAACGAAAATATTTGGCCAGACCTTAACGCACTTTTTGTCCCTGATGACCCACCCAGACCCTGAGGTTGACCACCCACAAGCAAACATAACGCCCATAATTATCTTCTGACGGATGATTCCGACAGTGTCACTACCGGTGGCGTCACAACCGGTAGTGACAAGGGCGAACTAACGCGCAGAAATCAGGGCAAGCTGTGCGGTGCGCAGGGGAGCACCCTGTCGGCCGCCCTCGGACAGGCAGTCCATCCGGTGGCCTGATCTCTCACGTCATACTTGGAAGGTGACCCCTCTATGGGCCGCAGCGTCTTCATCACCGGTGGCAACCGAGGCATCGGATTCGCGATAGCCAAGATGATGGCCGACGCCGGAGACAAGGTCGCGGTCACCTACCGCTCGGGCGAACCGCCCACCGGCCACGGCATCTTGCCCGTGCAGTGCGACATCACCGACCCCGAGCAGGTGGAGCTCGCGTTCAAGCACATCGAGGCGGAGCACGGACCGGTCGAGGTACTCGTGGCGAACGCGGGCATCACCCGCGACAGCCTGCTGCTGCGGATGCCGGAGGAAGACTTCGCCGCGGTCATCGACACGAACCTGACGGCCTCTTACCGGGTCGCCAAGCGTGCCGCGCGGGGCATGCTGCGGGCCCGCAAGGGCCGCCTCATTTTCATCTCCTCTGCCGTCGCGATGCACGGCGAGGCGGGCCAGTCCAACTACGCGGCCGCCAAGGCCGGATTGATCGGCTTCTCTCGGTCCTTGGCACGTGAGCTGGGCTCGCGCAGCATCACATCCAACGTCGTCGCCCCCGGACTGACCTCCACCGACATGACGGCAGCACTGCCCGAAGACCGCCTGCAGACTCTGCTCGCCCAGATCCCTCTCGGCACGGCCGCCCGGACCGAGGACATCGCCGCAGCGGTGCGGTTCCTCGCCAGCGACGAAGCCGCCTACATCACCGGCGCCGTCCTGCCCGTTGACGGCGGCGCGAGCATGGGGTACTGAGCACGGCGGCACCAGGCTGACAGGGGGACGCCGCCCATCATCACCCAGGGGCCTGGACCTTGGGGTCAAGGCCGCCTGCCACGGCGGTTACTACGCAGGAACCAGAGGCAATCCGGTCCTGACGTTCCCAGGGGGCCACGTGATTGACGAAGAGCGCATCAAGGCGCTCGCCAACCTGCCCAGCCCTCGACGGGCGGGTCCCGGGATCGACGCCGCGGGGATCGTTCGCACGCTGAGCGGCCTTCACGGCGAAGCCGCCCTGATCGCACAGCCGGTCCAGTGGAGCAACGGCCTGTGTGCGCAGCACCCGTTGAAGACCGGTGATGCGCACACTCCGGTTGCGCCCGACCTGGCCGAGCGTGTGTGTCGCGTCTGCCCGATCCGCTCCGCCTGCCAGGCTGCCGTCAGCGCCGGTGTACCGGCGCAGGTACGCCGATGGCGCAACTGGGCGGACGACATGGATGGTTCGGCCGAGCAGTAGATCGAGAATGCCTGTGGGCACCGGTTACCACCGGGGCCCACAGGCATTCTCTGTTCACCGGCACCGGCGCCTTCAGGACCCGGCATCCGTAGCGACTCCTGACGGCACCACTCGGCCTCCTCGGCACCGGCCCAAAGCCGCTCGTTCACCCGCCCAGACGCGGCATGGCGTTGTCGGCTTGGCCGTCCTCCACTCCTGAAGCGGCAAGGGAATCCACATCTCCGCAGGTCAGAGCCCTGACTCTGCGTGATCGAGGTCACTCCGGGGTGCACTTCCGGGAGTAGACACCCCCCTCGTGGAGAGTAGAATTTACGTACAAGGTGAGGGCAAGGAAACCTCACCACCTACTCCAAGGAGCATCCCGTGCAGCGCGTCCTCAAGATGAGCCAGGTCCACCGCAACCCGCGCCAGCCGCGCGAGTACTTCAACGAGGACGCACTGAACGAGCTGGCCACGTCGATCGACACGTACGGCCTCATGCAGGCCATCGAGGTCCGCCCCGACAATGAGAAGGGCGGCTACGAGATCGTCGCCGGAGAGCGCCGCTGGCGTGCGCACCAGATCCTTGGCCGCACCAAGATCCGCGCCACGATCACCTCGGAGAAGGGTGAACTCCAGCGGTTCAAGCGGTCGATGTCGGAGAACGTCACCCGCGAGGACATGACGCCGTTCGAGGAGGCCCACGGCTACCAGCGGATCTTGGATGAGGAAGAGGGCGCGACCATCGAGTCCGTGGCCGCTGACTTCGCCAAGACCACCACGTACGTGAAGCTGCGTCTGGCGCTGCTGGACCTGCGTATCGAGATTCAGGAACTGGTGCAGGACGGGAAGATCGGCACGCAGGCAGCCGTGCAGATCGCCGCGCTCAACCTCGCCAACCAGGGCTCGGTCCTTTCGAAGTTCGTACGCGGCGAGTTCGCCTCCGACAACGAGATCGTGCACTTCGCGTACGCGATGAAGCAGCAGCAGGACCAGGCGGTTCTGCTGGTCGTCGAGGAGATGACCGAGGAGCAGCGCACCGAGCGCGCCGCCGCGCAGAAGCAGACCCGCAGCACGCTCGACAAGATCGAGCAGGTTCGTGAGCTGCTGGATGAGATCGCCCGGACGAAGCCGATGAAGCTCGCGGAGACGCTGGAGACGCAGGTCGGCGCTCGCCTGGACCAGCTTGACCGGGTCGCGGAGTCGCTGACCAAGGCGCGCTTTCAGCTCAAGCAGGCCAAGGCGCACGCCGAGGCCCTCGAACTGGTCACCGTCAATCCGGAGGCCGAGGCGGACAGCACGGCCGAGGACGTCAGTGCCAAGCCTGAGATGGCTGCCGCCTGACCATCACCCACCCCGGGGCGGGCGCTGCCGCCCCCCGGCTCCCTCACCAACAGCACTGCACCGGAAGGCCATTTCGTCATGCGCTTCAGCGCGCCCCTCACTGCCGCGCAGGCCGAGCTGCTCGGCAAGGACATCGGCATGATCGCCGCGATTGCCGCCCAGGCCCTCAACCACGCGCACGGCGTGAATATCGAACGCCTGGTGGCCACCTTCACCTCGTCTGCCGCTCTGGACGTCACCGCGGGCCGCTACTTGAAGCACCTCGAGGACGGCTTGCCGCGCGGAGAGGCCGCAGGCCGCGCAGCCACGGCCCTCGTTCACGACTGGGCGGATGCGGTCCTCGAAGCCTCCTCCGACAGGGAGCCTCGCGCGTGAGTGCCGGACCGGAGTGGAGCGGCATGCAGCCCACCGACTTCGACCATGCCGCTGCCTACCAGCTGCCCGTGCACGCGCCCGTACGCGTTCCCGCACGGTCCGACAGGTACGGCACCGAAGCCCTCTTCGGCGACCCCGTCCACGACAACCGCCCCTCCCCCAGACCCACCACCCGACCTGGCGACATCGAGGGCCAGGACGAGCTGTTCTAACTCTCCGGAAGGAACCCCACTCTGATGAATCCGACCTTGGGCACCCTGAAAACGGGAGGACGCGAAGATGAGCTACGGGACATGGCCGCCGGGCAAGGCGTCCGCGCCGTGCCGACCAGAACACCGACCGTCGGCCGGGGTCTTCCCCCTGCCACACGGCAGGACTTGTCCATAGCGCAAAGTCGTTGATCCACACGCGGTGCCCGCCTCCCAAGGGCAATGCGGGCACCGCGCTCAGCACAGGGGCAAAGGAGTGGCCGTATGACGGTTGAGGAGTCTTGGGCGAAGATCGAACGCTGGATTGCCCAGCAGGCCCCGGAGGAGGACCCACTGCCGGCCCCCTGCACCCGTGAAGACCTTCAACGCCTCTATGAACACCTCGGGTTGTGGCTACCTGAGGACGTTGAGCGGTCACTGTTACGGCATGATGGGTCCGGCCTCACCGAGATCCTGCCCCCGGGGTACACGCTCCTCGGCGTCGAGGAAATCCTCAGGAACCGTTCGATCTGGCTGGAGTATGCGACGCCCGATGACACGAACCTGGACTTAGAAGACAAGACCTTCCTCGTTCCAATCGCTGAGCTCAGCGTCACGAAGCTGATGGTCGACACCAGAACAGGCAGACTCGGCTCCTGGGACATCGAGGAAGGCTACTTCCTCAGCACAGACCCTCTGCGCACCTCTTTGTCCGTGGCCCTTGCGTTTGTTGGGAACCTGCTGGCCTCTTCGCCGCCCTGGATCGTGCCCCTCCCAGGAGGGGGCGAGTTGGAAGTAACCGACGTAGACCCAGATTTTCCCGGGACGCTCGTGTGGACCGATGGCCCCATTGACTGACACCCAAGAAGTCTGAGCATGGGGAAACGAATCTAGCGGCATGTTGCCGCCCGGCCTGCCCACCGAGCTGACGGACCCGGGCGAGCGGAACTCGCGCGCCACGGCTCCCAAATCGACGGATCGGCACGCGGGTTCTCGCTCACTCTCCTCCGGAAATCCGCGAACCTGCGCGCTTCCCCGACCCGTTAGGAGGAGCGGTGTCCGCGCAGCTGGCACTCCGGGCCGCTCTGCTACAGCCCAGCCGACAAGTTGCGAGCGCAGGCTGAGGAGATCCACCGGCACCACCAGGCGCATCCGCACTATCCGCCGTCGCGGCCGGCAAAGGCCCGGCGCAAGCGGCGTCAGCGGCCGCCGTTCCGGCATGTTCCCCGCGGCCCGGGCGATATCGGGCCGGGGACATGGCTGTGGGTGAAGCCGGGTGGCCTGCACCCGGGGTGGGGGGACATCCACCGCCTGGCGATGCTGATCCGCCCGGACCGCGAGGTCTGTGACGTGTGGGTGTATGACAACGGCACCGTACATCAGGTCAAGCCTCACTTGCTGCTTCTCGATCCGAGCCCGATGCGGGCTGCTGCCGACGCTGCGGACCGGGCGGCTGGAGCGCCCCGGCGGTGGCTTCGGTGGACTGTCGCCGAGCATCTGACACAGGGCGATCTTGGTGCCGGTGCAGCCTCGCAGGATCGGTCTGTTCAGCCGAGCCTGTTCGACTGCGATGCAACTCGGCAGACATGAGCGCCAGTTGCAGTGGTCGAGGTTACATCTGGGGGCTGGACACCCAGATAGTAAAGAGTAGAATTTATACAATACGGAGGGGTTCACCAGGCCAGGCGAACCCAGAGAGGGGAATCATGCCGACCACCACGACCATCGTCGACGCCTACGAGGCGCTCGGCGCCCTGGCGCCCGAGTGCGGCATGTGTGAGGGCTCCGGGATGGTCACCTTCCTTCTCGGCCCTTACGAGCACTCGCGGGAGTGCGACCAGTGCCACGGCGTGGGTCGCTACCTCGCATGCCCGCACTGCACGGACGGCGTCGCCCCGTCCGGGGACACCTGTCGGACCTGCGAGGGCTTCACCGCTCTCGTTTGACCTCATATAGGTCACAACCTAACGGAGGAATCGCATCATGCATCTCGGAGATGGCCTCGTCTGCGAGGCCCTGGCCAAGGGCCTGCACGCCAACCGGTGGTCCACCGGCCAACTGATCCACCTCGCCATCGTTCTGCCCGACGAGGCGGTACAGCACTTCGAGCGCCCCACAGACGGCGGCCCGGACTCCTGGCGTGCCACGACGTTCGAGGGCAGAGCGTCGGGCTTCACCTTCGACGAACCCGTCACAGCCGAATGGGGCGTCACTCTCGACACCCTGACCACCAAGAACGAACGGACCACGTCATGACCTTCGACCAGCACACCGTCGTCACGCCCGCCAAGCCCACCCCCAGCGACAAGCTCAGGCCGTTCGGCCGCATCGTCAGTCACGCCGAGGCCCCGCTCACCGGGGAACGGATGAACATGGTCCTGTGGGACGGCGCGGCCAAACCGCTCGCGTACTACGACGACGAGCTCGCCATCGCCGACTGACCTTAAATAGGTCGCGATCGAAATTCGTGTTAGGTTCGTTCACGTGATCGAGCCCAGGCATGGCCCGACCACCCTCCCGCTTCTGGTCGGGCAGCGACCCCCCGCGCCCCGCCCGCCCAGAACGGCTCGTCCGATACGAGCCACCCCTTGGGCCGGGACCCGCCCCCAGCGGGTCCCGGCCCACCCATGGAGAACCAGAGATGCCTGCCACCCACCACACCGAAACACCCCCGGTCGCGCACGACGACCTGTACCAGGCCCACATCGCCGAACGGTACGGCCGCCCGCTGCACGAGATCCTCTGGGAAGAAACCCGGCGCCCCCTGCCCGAACTCCTCAAGGAACGCCACCGCCCCCGGCTCTCGCAGGCATCCACGCCCCAGCGGCGCACGCCACAGCCCGACCCAAACGCCGCCGCCCACCGCGCAGTCCTCCTTGAGGCCGACATCCCTCGTCGCCGCCGGAGCACCCCGTGACCGAAGAACAGTTCCGCCGTCACGTCCGCAAGATCGCGACACTACGCGGCTGGGCCCTCACCTACCACACCCACAACTCGCAGCGCAGCGACGCCGGATGGCCCGACGAGGTCTACGGCCACCCCAAGGCCAAGCGCGTCATCTTCGCCGAGTTCAAGTCGAACACCGGGCGCATACGCCCGGCGCAACGCGACTGACTCAACCACTTCCAGGCATGCGGATTCGAGACCGCACTGTGGCGCCCCAAGGACCTCGACCACATCACCGCTGTCCTCGCCCCCGACAGCCCCCGAGCCCAACTTCCCGACTCCTTCTGACTAAGGACCCACCTCATGCACCACAGCTCCAAGCAGGACACCGCCATCCCGCCCATGCCCGGCGCCACTTGGTGCAGTTCCTGCGACAGCTGGTTCAACCCGATCACCAACACCTGCCGCTGCAACAACCGTTGAACTCATGAATCCCACCGCAGACCACCCGGGCAACGCCCCCATGCTGGGCCCACTCCCCGGGCAGGCGCTCACCGAGATCGCCCGCCTTGCCAACATTCTGTGTGAGCACCTCACCGACGATCAGTGGCGCCTCTCGGCCCGCATACGGCAGCTCGCCGAGTCCAACCTGCACCACGCCGGAGAACACTGAATGCACGCCCGATTCCAACCCCTGCCCAACAGGCGGCACCCGCACGACACCTACGAAACCGCCGCGGCTCTGCGCGACCGCCCCGGCGAATGGGCCCACGTCGACACCCACCCGAACAGCAACCGGGCCTCCAACCAGGCCCACCGCATCCGCACCGGCAAGCTCGCCGCGTTCCGTCCCGCCGGCGAATTCGAAGCCACGGTCCGAAACAACGGTGAAGACGTCATCTACGTCTATGCCCGCTACATCGGAACCGACGCCACACTATGAAGCCCAACGACCACACGACGGCGTCTTCCCGCTCGTTGCAGGCAGCCCAACCCACGCCACGCCCTGCTTGGGCCCGCATCGGTTCCGGCGCATCAGCCATATCTTTCACGAAGTCTCGGTACGCATCCGGCAACGCCGTCATGACCAGTCCTCCCGCCGTGGCGCACCCTGAGACAGGGCAAACCGGCGCCGTAGGCGGCGGGCACAGGTAAGCCACGGCATCCCCTTCGGGGAGGTGAGGGCCCTGTCATTACCAGACGGAGACCTGTCAAAATGTGATGCAGATGTGTGAATGCGGGAGACGAACGGGGACGCATGGGGAACGAAGACGCGTCGGCAGGTCGGCCCGGCGGCGGATTCGGCGGGGGGAACTCTCCGATCACGGAGGCGATGACGCGCGCTGAGATGATTGAGGCTTGGCAGACACACCGGGCCGCCCGCCGCGCTGCTGTGGCGACTAGACCCGAGGATCGGGTTGACGGATTCGCTTTACGCAAGTGGAGGAAGGCTGGAGTCTTCGGCGCGGAGGCGGCGGCTCGTGTCGAGGACATGCTGCGGGCGCTCTTGACGTCGGTGGATGCCGAAGATGACGCCCTGAAGTGGGGCGCCGACACCGTTCGCGCGTGTTTAGGTGGGCAGCCAACGCCCCAACTCCTCCCTGCGGTCAAAGCCCTGCTGGTTCAGATGGCGCCCAGATCACGTAGGAGCTGAGGAAGCACCTGCTCCTCGTACTCGTGGACGGTGTCGTTGGCTGCCGTCGTCCGCAGCTCGTACCTCCACAATCGGCTGGAGGGCGCGTACTCGCGTAGTAAAGCGACGATCCTTTGGCCTGCGTTGTCGTCATCAGCACGAACGCGGAGCTGCGCTCCCGCACGTTCTAGGCCAGTGATCAGCTCCAGTGCGGCTGATGAAGGCCAGCCGTATGTGCAGACAAGCGGAGCGCAGCTGGCACCGTACTGCTCGGCCGCAGCTTCGACGATCGCAGGGTTTTCGCAGATGTAGACCGTGTCCACGTCCGGGGTCGGGGACCAGGCCCCGCGGAGTGAGCGGTGGGTGAGCCATACCGGCTCTCCGACCGTGGCCGCCGCGGCGGCAATGGGCACGGCTGGCGCCGCGCCTGTGAGCGCCAGGTTGAGACAGAGCACCAGACTTGAGACCTCGTCGCAGGCGATGCCTCGTGCCGCCCAAGCCGTACGCCAGTTCTCACCCGCAGTGATGGTGCTCGGCGTGACGCAACTGGCCAAGTCCACCTCAGCATCGGCTTCGAACGCTGTGCACCCAGCGATCAGCACTGCCACAGCTCGGCCGAGTTCGTTGTCCTTGTCCAACGCGTGTGGATCGTCCAGAACGGCGGCCGCGAAAACGGGGAGGGATATGGAACCCTGATCCGCAGTTGGCAGCTTCTTCCAGATGGCGCTCACCTGGTCTGTTTGGTGCTTCAGTTCTCCAGATCCGGCTCTGGGACGGGCCCTGAGCTTAAGGAACCACTGAGCGACTGCGTTTGGGATGCCGACAGAGGCGAGACTGCATAGAGACTCATGCAACTCGCTCTCCCGCTCAGCTCGCGCCTTGGCCTTGAGGACCCGCAGGTCATCCAGCTTGCCCTTTGTCTCTGCGAGGGACCTGAGTGTCACAGACCGACTAGCGAGCGCATTCTCCAAGGGGGTAACGCTGACGCCCTTGCCGGAGGCCACCCAGGTGAGTCCCAGGAGCTTCCCTACTTCACGCCTCTCCGACTCGGTGAGTTCCACGTTGATTTCGCCGCGCACGACGCCTCGCTGTGCGATCCGCCGTCGTACTTCCTCGATGACCTTGTTGGGGCCAGGCAGTTTGGCCCAGGCCAACAGTGAGGCGTCGATGTCGTTACTCGCCACTGAACTCTCCTGCCGTAGAGAAGAGGTCTGGGACCGGCTCTTGGCCCTCACCCGCAGCGGTTGCCGCGGCACGTGCCGCCAGGTGGGCTGGATCGGGGAGCTCCAGGGGCTCCATGCGTCCTGCTGCCCAGAGCATGAGCGTGAGATCGGCTCCGGGCAGGGGATGTGGTGCTCGAACGACCTCGTACATGGCGGCGCTGGGTACGGATGCGGTGTTCACCAGCGGGCCCGGGCCAGCCAGGAGGTAGTCCATGTCGAATTCGTGGAGCAGGCCGAGGACGCTGGAGCGGTTGGGGCCGTCCACACCGTCGAACGCTTCGTCCAGCCACAAGGGCCGAGGCCCCGCCGGCGTGCCCTGGTACATCGTGGCGAGAGCCGCGACCAACGGAAGCATGAGGGTGACGACGCGTGCGCCACCGGAGAGTTCTCCGTGTGCATCACGTTCGAGCGGTGTCCACCGGCCCGTACCGATGCGGCTGTCGATGACGACGGTGAACCATCGTCGGTAGTCCAGGACGTCCGTTAGTCGGCCGCGCCAGTCTGTTTCTCCTTCGTCCTTGGCTCTGCGCTGTGCTTCCTCAACGCGGCTACGCAGGAAGAACTGGATCTGGTCTTGGGCCTCCTTGGACAGCAGGTCGAAGGTCTCGCCGCTAAGGGCTTCGAGGACCTCGGCGCCGTGGGGGTCTTCCTCCAGGGGTGCGCGGCGAAGTCGGAGGGTGATCCGGCTGGTCCCTGTCGGATGCTGTGCGAGCGTCTCGTTGATGGTCTTCTCAAGTGAGTGGACGGTCTCAAGCCGGTCGCGTAGGTGCTCGATAAAGGTGGAGCCGAGCAGTTCGTCCAGGGTTTGGTGCCAGGCCTGGTCGTAGCCTCGTTGGAGCTCTTCGTGCTGCTGTGCCAGCCGGATGAGGGCTTCGCGTGGGCTGTACCCGATGCCCGAGCTGTCGACGATGACTTCGACCACTGGCTGTTCTTCGGGGTCATCGGAGTCGATGATGCGGACGGTGCGTCCGGCCGACACTTCCAGGATGGATCGCAGTTGTGTTGTCTCTTCAGCGAGCTTGCGCCAGGCTCGCTGAATGCGGATGTTCTGCGCGTGGGTGTCTCGCTCGGGCCAGTCCGTCAGAGTGATCGCTGCTCGCGCCGCGCGCGCCGATTCCAAGGCGCCGGAGGTCGTTTGAGATTGCGTCGCCTCGATCTCGAACGCTTCGATCAGGCCGCAGTCGACCAGTCTGTTCCAGTCTCCTGTGGCGGTCTCGCGCAGCTGCCTGGCTTTCGTTCGTTCCGTTTCAATCGACTGGAGCTGGGTTTCTGCCGCCACGCGTTCTTCAACCTGTTTGGAGCGCGACTTCCTCCTCGACTCTGCGCTGAGGTTCTGCTCCTCGAAGAGTCTGTCAATCTCCTGCACGCGATTCAGGAGATCTCGCCCGTCCTTTGAGAGGGCATCCAAGGCTGTACGTGCCTGCACGTCCAAGAGTTCGGCCTTCTGCCTCATCTCCTGCGCCTTGGTCTCCTCCTTTGACGCCCGGGCGGCCTCCCGTTCTGCGATGCCCTGCGCTTGTTGAACGTTCCGCCGTTCCCCCTGCAAAACCCTTCGCTCAGTGCGCAACGTCTGCAGCCGTCCGCTGAGTGAGACAAGCTGCCGCTCAAGCAGTTGCAACTGCTCATCTGCTTGGGGAAGGCTGTGCGCTTCGCGCCAGGTCGAGGCTGTCCTCCGGGCTTCAGAGACCTTCTCTTCGAGCTTGTCGAGCGACTCCTGCTCGAATGCGAGGCGGCCCGCAGTCTCGTCCTTGTGCTTCTCCGCCGCGGAGACCGCACGCGCCAAAGTGACGAGGGTCGAGTCATCTGGGGCTTCCTTGGACAGTTCCCTCAACTGCGATAGCGCGTCACCGGCTGCCTGGGCCGCCGCGCTGGCCTCACCGATCTGTACGGCAAGCGTACGCAGCTCGTTGAGGAGCGTGGCGATGCGCTGCTCTCGGCGTGCTTGGCGTGCCGCGCTGCCGATGTAGCAGGCTCCGTTGTCTGGGGCCTTGCACTGCCCGCTCATGTCTGCGACGGACCAGCGACCGTCTGCCGCGATGTACGGGCCGCGAGAAGGGAGCGGTCCTGTAGTGACCCATGCGATGGAAGACAAGAGGGTCGTGACGGAGTCGGTCAGGGTGTCCGCATCAGCTGCAGGCGCGAGTACGGTGGCCAGCGAGATACCAGTGGGCTTCTCGCTGCTGGAGGACACAACCACTTCGATTCCATCCCGGTCGGCATCCCACTTGCCGTCGGGGGTCACCCAGGAATCGAGGAGCCCTGCCGCCGCGAGAGCCGCCTCGATGACGCCGAGTTCCGCAGCATCCGTTCGTTCGGCAGGGTCGACAAGCCTCCAGAGCGGTGCACCAAGATCAGACGGAAACGAAGGCCTGGCCCGCCGAGACCAACCGTATGGTTCCGGGGGATCTTCGTCAGGGTGACTCTGAAGGCGGTCGATCTCTCTCTCCTTCTCATCGGCCTGCTCCTGGAGGCCTTCGGCTGTCGCCTCGGCCTTGTTCTTCGCTGTCATCAACAACTCGCGCCGAGGCCCGAGAAAGTCCTGCTCGATGAATTGCCGAAGCACAGGGCTGGCGTGCGCCCCCTGGAGTCGACTAACCACTTCCGTCCAGGTCTGGACTTGCTGTTCCGGCGGCGGGTCTGAAATCTCGACGGACCACCGCCCGATGTGGTCGACGAGCTGCTGTCGTTCGCCGTCTGCGTGCTCAATCGCTGCGGTGAGACCTCGGCCCGCCTTGTCATCCGCCTCCCTGAGCGTGCGGACCTCCGCATCCTTCACTGCCGCGTTATGCCGGGCTGTCTTGAGATCTCCGAGCAGGCCGCGCAGGTGGTCTAGGTGGCCGCGGCGTGCCTCATACGAGGCTTGGACACGGGCGTCATCCCCGCTGGCGATCCATTGCTGGACGGCTTCACTGAACCCCGCCTCACCGGCAAGCTGGGCCGTGCCATCGGCAGCCTCCTGGATCTTCTCCTCATGAGTAGCCGCCCCCTCGCCGAGTTGTTTGGCCCCCTCTAGGGCTTGATCAGCGGAACCCCTGGTGCCCTTCGCGTACGCGTCCTGCTTTTCGGCATCCTCAGAGTGACGCTTCGCTTCATCGGTGAGTATGCGAGCCCGCTCCTGCGCTGCTTCTGCATTGACGTAGGCGTCACGCCGCCGGATCTCGTCCCGCTCGGTCCCCAGGTCGCCCCGCAGCCGTTCCTCGACGGCTGCCTCCTCGTCGAGCGCGTTGATCTTCTCAGCCGCCGTGTCACGGCGTTCGCCCTCGCTGCGCGCCCTTCGGGTGATCTCGTCGAGGCTGCTCTGTGCTGCCACGACGTTGTCTGCAGCGTGGCGGACCGTGGCTCCGGCCCAAGGAGTCCAGGCGCGCCGGTTGAAAACGCTCAGAGCGTCCCGTGCCTGCTGTGCGCTGTCACGGTCGCTGGTGATCTTCTCCAGCTGGTCCCAACCTTCAGCGAGCTGGCGGATCTCGTGCTCCCGCAAGGGAGGGAAGGCCATCCGCAGCTGCTCGGATAGGAACTTCATATCGAGGTGTTCGCCGAGCTTCGGGGTTCGGATCACACGCAGCATGCGGACGTAGCCGTCGAGGGCGCTCCCGTCGCTGTCGAAGACGAGGCGCGCGAGGTGCCTCTTGTAGGTCTCCGCGGTATCGCAGCTGTGCCATCCGTCGGTTGATTCAAGATCGCTCGCGGGTACGGTGACGGCACCCTTCACGAGCAGAATGCCGTCTCGGACGCGGGCTGGCCCTTCACACACTGCCCAAGTCAACTGCGGTCTACCGGATTTGGCGCGTTTGGCTTCTGCGTAAAGCAGAGCGGTCACGTACTCCGGCCCAGTGGCCGTCATGCGGCCATACTCGACCCAGATCCATCCGCGGCTCGCCGACTTGGATGCGTCCCGTCGGTCCTTGTCGGAATCAGTCGGCTCCAGGTAGTACCGGAAGCGTTTCTTACTGTCCCCGAGGGTGTCGATGAGATGAGGCCCTGTGTTTCCGGCGAGCATGATCAACGTAGTGAGGGTCATCAGCGTCGACTTGCCGGTCTCGTTGCGCCCCATGAGCTGGGCACGCCCCCCGCTGGCCCAGAACTCCGCCACTTCGAATTCCCACATGTTGACGACACCTGCACGCAGCTGTTGCCATCGGTCGGTGCGTGTGGGTTCTGGGAGCCCTCCCGACAGTGCCGATTCGCGCCAGCGCAGCAGCCGTTCGGCGGAGAGCATGTCACCGTCTGCACCACGGAATTCGGGGCTGACAGTAGGGGTAGTGTTGTTCACTCTGAGGCCTCCGTGAGGGACGTCGAGGCGTGCCAGCCCGCGCCCGGTTCTGGGTCCCGGTATCGGCCAGCGGCAGCCGTCAGCGTCCAGTTGCCTGAGTCATCCACATGGACAAGACCCGCATCGCGCAGTGTCGATTCGGCGGTAGGTCTGATCCGTTCAGGGCGTTGCTTGAAGTAGTCGGTGAGATCAGCGTGATGCTGTCGGTGCAACCCTGAGGCCAGGGCGTCGACTTGGTGTGATCGCAAGGAGACGGTGCCACCAGCCGCTGGCTGCCCCGTAGCGCCTGCCGCGTCACACATCATGAGGGCCACCCACGACGCAGCGGCAGCCTTGGGCCAGTCGAGCGTCGCCTCCGCCGTCCATGTGTGGTCGGGGTGGAGGATGAGGACCAGGCCCTCGGCACGGACTTCGACGGTGCCTCCGGTCATAGTCCGCGCTGCCTCCGCCAAGCGGCCTGCCATGCTCTTGGCGTATGCCGCGTCGTCTTCGTTCAGGTCGACGTACAGCAGCGCCGGCGTCTCGATGAGGATGCGCAGCATGCGCGACCAGCGGGTTGCTGCCAGGAGCTCGCTCTCTGCCGTGGCCGCCAGGGCCAGGGCCACGGTGTGAGGGTCGAGGAACTGAAGGAGCGCGGCACGGTCTATGTCGTACCCGGCTCCAATGCCGGTACGTGCCGCCTCCCAGACTCGCAGCATCTCTTCGTCGCGTGTGCGCCGGACGAGCACCCCGTGGGACTCCAGACGCCGGACCGCAAGCAACAGCATGGAGCGTTCTGGACCGTGTTCCGGATCGTAGGCAGTCACTGGGCTCGTCTCGAGACTGGTGGTCACGCGTACCTGGTCAGAGATGGCTTGCAAGGTGGTGCTGCTGTCCCTCTCTTCGCAAGCGGCAGCGGCCAGGAGCGTGAGAACGAGCTCGCGCCGCCTCGGTGCTTCCGAGGTGTAAGGGGCTGCGATTGTCCCGGCATGTGGCGTGCGGTGGAGTCTGACGATCTGCCCGGCAATGATGAGTCGGTAGCCGAGTCTGCGGAACCATTCGGCAAGTTGCCGCTGATGGCGTATGGCGAGCCGGTGCAGCCTGCCGTCGTTGGCCGTGGTCACCAGCGGCCTGGTCAGGAGTCCGACGAAGGCACTCTGCTCCTCGAACCGCTTGTTGACGGTAAGTGCCTTCATCCTTGCTCAAACTCCAAGGTCACGTCATCGAGCACGATGACTCCTTCGGGCAGCTGGACGATCGCTGACGGTGCGGCTTCGGGGGCCGGGACCATGCGAATTTGCCATCGCGCGTCCTCGGTGGAGGCACTGAGAGAGCCGTCCGGATGTTTTACGCCCGCCCGCGCAGTGGACAAAAGCTCGAAGAGTAAGACCCCTTCCGCATCGGTAAGTTCACCCCATGCGCTGAGTGGTTGACCGGATCGACGCAGGACGCCTGCTTCCGCTTCGGCAAGCTCACGGCGAGCCTGGGCCGCCTTGCTCCGGGCGACGGCACGGCCACGGGAAAGGTCGGGGATGCGCCCCGGTGTGCCTTTTAATGCTTGGTGGCCTCGTGCTCGCAGCCGACGGTCGACTGCTGCGGGAGGGGCCTCCCAGAACGACGAGCCGGCGGGTGCAGCATCCGGAGCGTTGAGCGCCAGGTGGACTGGCTGGTAGAGGCCCGTCGCCCTCCGCCACAGGTTCCAGGCTGTCTGGTCGTCTTCGGCTCGTTCCAACTCGCCGGCCAGGGCGAGCACCTCTGCCCGTCGGCTTACCGCTCCGCCGACGGAGAGCAGTGTTCTGTGACTGCGCAGCACGTCCGGCACAGCGTCCCTGACCTGACGTCGAAGGCGGCGAGACTCGTTATCCCGGCCACAAAACCAAGCCCTCAGCGTCACTGACGCATCCGTCAACTCGTGGACCGTGTCGGCGAGAACATCATCAGGCGCCTCTGGGCCAAGACGATGCAGAGCAATCGCTCGCCAGGTATCCACATCGATCTCTGCCACCTGCACAGCGAGAGTCCCGATAGCCGGCGTATGCAGGTCGACGCTCGCGCCCCATACATCAACGTAGTTCCGCAGCAGGGCAGTAAGAGATTCGATCTTGTCCGTGCTGGGGGCACCGCTCAAACCGTGAGCCATCGCCGACTGCCAGCGATGGGCGGCGCGTTGCATGTCGCTCAGGGTCAGCTGGACCTGGGCCCACGCTGTATCCGCCGTCTCGTGGTCTTGTCCGAGTGCCGCACCGCAGAACTCCTCGACGTGCTTGGCGATGAGAGCGGGCCCAAGAAGCGCAGATGTCGACGTGTCATGCTGCGCCCGCTCTTGAGTAGTAACGAAGCGATGGAGCTCAGCTGCCTGCTGAGTGAGCTGGTATCGCTCACGGTTACGGAGGAAGTCCGCTTCAAGCTCAGCACGGTCCTGCCAGCTCTCGACGGTCCCCCACTTGAAGAGCTGCGTCATCTTCTGGTCGAGTTCCAGAGCATCCTCGCGGAGCAGACTCTCCACGACTCCCTCGCCATAACGCTCAGTTGCGTGCTCATGGAGCAGCCGCGGAAGATCCGCCCGAGCAACTCCCGTGAGGGACCGCGCCTGCGATTCCAGAAGTACATCGACAATCAGCCGATACGGAGCAGAATTTCGGACAGTTAAATAGGAAGCGAACCGAATGCGCCCGGGAAGTCCCGCAAGAGCCCACGCATCCACCTCTGTTGCCGCTCCATCACCGCTCCCTCGCTGCCGAGGCAACGCACTCGCACGAGCGTTCGGAACTGCGCTAATTGCTACTCTCTCATCCACCGGTGATTCCTCCCAGCAGTGCCTCGATGCGCTACTCAAGGACCGTAGCTTCGGACACTGACAATCCATCGGCGGTTGCCGCTCGCTGCCGATCAAGAAACGTTCCCAGAGAACATCGACGCGAGACATGACACATGTGATTTGACAACCCCTGGCCTGTCCGCCCCACTGGCGAAAGCAATCTTGCTTGGCTCGCCTAGGCTCGAGGATGGGCGTGGGGCTGGAGAGCCTCGTGCCCATCGCTCCTCACATACCGGCCTCGCTCGCGGATCTAGCCGTCCCGGTCGATGAACTGGCCCTGTATCACCGCAACCCGCGTACCGGCGACCTCGACTCGATCACCGAGTCCCTGTCCACACACGGCCAGTACAAGCCGATCGTCGTCAACCGTGGCACCCTGACCGGCCGCCCGAACGAGATCCTCGCCGGCAACCACACCTTCAAGGCGGCCAAGCAGCTCGACTGGAGCGAGATCGCCGTCACCTGGCTCGACGTCGATGACGACACGGCCGCGAAGATCGTCGTCGTCGATAACCGCACCTCCGACCTCGCCGGGTACGACACCCTGCTCCTCGCGGACATCCTCCAGGACCTCCCCGACCTGACGGGCACCGGCTACGACCAGGGCCAGCTGGATCAGCTCCTGGACGAGACCGCGCTGCCCGAGCCGATCGAGCTGCCCAGCGACGGCGCCGGCACCGGAGCGGCTGCCACCGTCGACTACCTGCAATGGGGCTACCTTCAGTGGTCCTCCACGCGGGTGCGCGTCACCCAGGCCGAGGTCGAGCTCCTCGACGCCCTGTACAAGCGTTTCGTCGACGACAACGACTCGGACATGGGCTTCGGCTGGCACGTCCTCAACGACGAACACCGCGCCGAGGAGGGGGCAGCGGCGTGAAGAGCCTCAACGTCCGTTTCGATCCCGCCTACCCGCTGTCGAAGCTGCGGCCCGCGGACTACAACCCGCGGCGCCTATCCGAGGACGCCTTCGTGCGGCTGCAGGCATCGCTGCGCAGGCACAGTGTGGTCAAGCCGGTGATCCTCAACGCCGACGGGACCCTGGTCGCGGGCCACCAGCGAACCAAGGGACTGAAGGCGGTCGGCCTGGACACGACCCCGGCGATGATCCTGCCGCAGAAGGTGCGGCTCCAGGACGAGATCAAGTTCAACCTCCTCCACAACCGGGTCGAGACCGAGTCGTCCGTCGTCTACGCGGAGCCGGGGCCAATCGGCCAGTGGTCCTGGATTCCGTGGCAGACCATCGAGGTCGAGGAGTCGAAGAACCTCCCCTTCCAGCAGGCGATCGGCTTCATGACCGCCGCCCACGGCCCGTGGGGCTCGGTCGTCATCGACGACCAGGGCCGCATCGTCCTCAACGCCGAATACGCGGCCGTCGCCAAGTCCCAACGCTTCGATGTCCTGGCCTGGACGGTCGCCTCCTTCGACGCCGGGCAGCTTGTGCAGGATCTGACCGGCGAGTACGGCGTGTACGACTGGTCCGGCCTCGAGGACCAGGCCCCGGTGTGGAACCAGCACATCGTGCAGCCCAACCGGCTGCGCGAGCACTCCTCCAAGGCGAAGGCCGACAAGGTCCGTTACAAGTCCGAGGTGTGGGAACGGCTCGTGCTGCCCTGGCTCACCACTTCCGACCGTGTGGTGGACTTCGGAGCCGGCCACGGCGACTACGCCCGCCACCTGCGCGCCAAGGGCTACCGGGTGCAGGAATACGAGCCGTACCGCACCCTCAAGGGCAAGTACTCCCTCGACATCCGCACCATCGTCGGCCAACTCCGCGGCATCGAACGCGAACTCCGCAAGAACGGCCTCTACGAGGTCGTCGTCCTCGACTCCGTCATCAACGCCACCACGAGCCTGGACTACCAGCACTGGGTCCTCACCACCGTGAACGCCCTGTGCGCCGCGGACGGCCAAGTCTGCATCGGTACACGCAACTTGGACCGCGAGGTGGCGTACGAGAACTCCGATCACTCCATCAGCCGCGATTCCACCCGGCTCGCATTCCTGGACGCCGAGAACGTCGACATGCGCTTCGTCCGCGGCAAGTGGCAGCGCATCCGCTACCACACCCCCGAGTCGCTGCGCGGACTCCTGTCCCGCTACTTCGAGGACGTGGAGATCAGCGATACCACCCGGGCCACCGTGAAGGCGACCTGCCGCAAGCCGCGCCCCCTCCCCGACACCGAATACGAGAGGGCTTTTTCCGAGGAATTCAACATGCCCTACCCCAACGAATTCCGGCACAACAAACATGACGGAATATCGTCAATTTTGATAGAATTGACCAAGGAAAGGAATTGTAAGCTAGAGGGGTAAGCAAGTGGAAATTGGGGCGGAATCGGTCCGCGTTCGCGTAGACATCGAAGCTCGCGACAGATACAGCATCATGTGGCTGGCCGGCATACGCGAACTCGACCTGACCCAACACTGTCTGAAGACGTTCGCCGACTGCGACCGTCCTCACATCAGCACCAAACTGCGACACCAAACACTGCACCTGCCCTACGCGAACCCGCCTGCGGCCTGGTACTTGTGCGCACTGCCGATCCCCTGGGACTGGTCCCGCAACGCGCATCTCGCCTTCGAGTACGCACCCGGCGAGACCTGGCAGGGGGACGCGCTCGTCACCGGGCTCGGCGTCAGGCTCACCAACGCCGTACCGGTCACCGGATGGGGGGAGCACTCGATCCCATCAGATGCTTCCAACAGGAACTCACGGCTGTACCGAACATGCCGCAACTGGCAGTTCGCATGGTGGCTACGCCAGAACCGCAACACTCCACAGGTCCCACCGCAAACCGAGCAACACCGTGGAGGAGCAGAGCAGCTGACCCTGAACTGATCCCTTTGCAAACATTCCAACCAGGCTCAAACAACCTCTGCGAGGTGGTCACTCAGAATTTAGATACTCAGATATCGCTGTAATGAGGTCCTCCCTAGCAGCCTTGAAGGGAGAAGCTGCCTCACTGACGCGTGTATCGAAGGCGTCCCTATGAGGGTTCGCCGCCCAACGAAGGAGCGCGCCGCGATCAACATCGGAGAGAAACTCGCAGCGCGCGAGCTCCGCCGTCG
This sequence comes from Streptomyces sp. NPDC041068, assembly GCF_040647455.1. Lineage (NCBI taxonomy): Bacteria > Bacillati > Actinomycetota > Actinomycetes > Kitasatosporales > Streptomycetaceae > Streptomyces > Streptomyces sp. NPDC041068. The sequence goes on along the minus strand of NZ_JBEZCG010000002.1, from coordinate 86,862 downwards.
CGGCGCGCTCCAGCGGCAACATGGCGCGCCGGTACGCCACACCGTCAGGGCTGTCGAACGGGGCAAAGACGGCCGCCGTCTCAGAGAGGCTGCACATCTCTTCCAGGGCCGTCGTCGCGTCAGTGGCAGGGGTTTCGACAGCCGTGCTGTCACCGAGCATCGCGGGGTGCTCGTCTTCCGCATCGTGGCGATCGGTGAGGAGATTCCGGGCCCGATGGTCAGTAGCACCGTTCTCCAGCAGTGCCGCGTACTCCGAGCACTTGGCGCCCAACGCCCGCCCCGCCTCGGTCAAACGTGCTGGCCCTTCGGCTTCCGCTGCGCCGAGAGCCGCGCGAAGTGCTGTACGGGCCGCATTGACCTCGCCTGTGTGTGCCTCCAACGTCCCGTCTTCTGGGCGGCTGTAGAGCGTCCAGGCCGCGTCCATGAGTGCGTCGGCAGCCGAGAGGAACGCGAGCCATGCTGTCCGCTGCGAGTTCTTCCGCCACTGCACATGCTGAGCCCGGGCGCCGATGCGAGCGGCCTCAGTCGCCGCATCCGCCGCGCGATGGGCAGCACGCGCCTGCCGGTAGACCGCCGGCACCCCCACAGCGGCAATCGCTGCTGACAGTAACGCCCCCACGGCAGCAACCACTTCAGGTGACATGGACGCGATTCTGCCGGACCCCACCGGTACACAGTTCAGCGGATCCCCACAGTGTCCGCCTGCCGCGTCGATCTGGCTTACCGCTTCAGTGCGGGATCATAGAAGGAGGGTGCGGGGCCCAGGGAGTTGTTCATGGGCCGCCCCAACCGGGCCACTCGGGCTGCCATCACCCAGCGCCGTGCCGACGCGATCGACCTCAAGCTCGCCGGTGTCGACTGGCTGACCATTGGCCGCAAGCTCGCCGCTGACCCTTCCATCAACTCGGACGGTGTCGCCTACCCGCAGGGGTACGGCATCGACAAGTACAAGCGGCAGCAGGGCCCGCCCACCGACAAGCGGCTCATCGAGCTCGCCTGCAAGGACGTCTCCAAGGCCCTGGCCGAGCGCACCACTGCTCTCGACGACCGGACCGACGAGCTGCGGCAGCTCATGGTGGAGCGCCTGGAGCGGCTGTTCTTCGGCGTCTACCGGGCCGCGATCCGCAACGGCGACTATCAGGCCGTCGATCGCGCGGTACGCATCATCGAGCGCAGCAGCCGCCTCCTCGGCTTGGACCGGCCCGTTCGCACTGAGCTGTCCGGCCCGGACGGCGGCGCCGTCCAGGTCGAGGCCGCGGGCCTTGAGGAGCTGGAGCGCCTGATCCACCTGGCTGGCGGCGAGGGTGGGAAGGGCTGACGAGGCGGCGGTCCTCGACCTCTACCGGACGCTGCCCGCCCAGCGCCGCCGTGAGATAGCAGCCGCCTCCAGTCCTGAACTACGCACCCGGCTCGTGCGGATCGAGCGAGAGTTGGCGATGGACCGCTCGCCGGGTGCGATGGCCTCCGTGCTCACGGACGGGCGGGAGATGCAGGCCCCGCACCTGGGGCTGATCGACGCCGCCTTCGAGCAGGTCGCCGCGGGCAAGCCGACCCGGCTGCTGCTGACGATGCCGCCGCGGCACGGCAAGAGCCGCCGTGCCGCGAGGTGGGCGCCACTCTGGTATCTGCGGCGCCGTCCCGAGCACAGGGTGATGATCGCCTCCTACTCCTCCGACCTGGCCGACGATCACGGCAGGTGGATCAGGGACGCAATCCTCAACTACCAGTCGCAGCTCGGCATCAGCCTGCGGCCCGGCTCGTCCGCGGCCAACCGCTTCGACCTCACCGGCACCGAGGGTGGCGCGGTCATGGCCGGTGTCGGAGGCGGCCTCACCGGCAAGGGCGCGCACCTGGCGGTGGTCGATGACCCGATCAAGGACGCCGCCGAAGCCTCCTCCCCCACGATGCGGAAGCGGTTGTGGGAGTGGTGGCAGGCCGTCCTCCTGACCCGCATCGAACCGGGTGGCTCGGTCATCCTGATTCAGACCCGTTGGGACGAGGACGACCTCGCCGGCCGCGTCCTGGCCGATGAGGGCGACCGGTGGACCGTCATCGACCTACCCGCCCTCGCCCTCTCCGACGACGACGCCCTCGGCCGTCCGGTCGGCGCACCGCTGTGGCCCGAGCGGTACGACAGCAACGCCCTCGCTGAGATCCGCCGCTCGGTGGGCGAACGCGTGTGGTGGTCGCTGTACATGCAGCAGCCGCGCCCGCAGGACGGCGGCGTGTGGCAGTGGTCGTGGATCACCAACAACCGTGTCACTGCTGCCCAGTTCCGCGGCATCGACCTCACGCGGATCGTTGTCGCCGTCGACCCCGCGGGCGGTGAGTCCGCCGTGGGCGACGAGACCGGCATCGTGGCCGCCGCCCGCGACCGCGACGGTCACCTCTACGTCCTGGACGACCGCTCCGGCAACCGGGGCGCCGACGCCTGGGGCCGCGAAGCCTGCCTGCTCGCCATCGAACTGCGCGCGGACGCCATCGTCGTCGAGTCGAACTTCGGCGGCGACATGAGCAGCCAGATCCTCCACCAGGCATGGCAGGAACTCGCCCGCGACCAGCGCACCGAGAACATGCTCATGCCCGCCGTGCTGCCCGTGACCGCCAAGAACGGTAAGCGACTCCGGGCCGAGCCGATCGCCCAGCTCTACGAACAGGGGCGCGTCCACCACGTCGGCGAGTGGCCCACCCTGGAGCAGCAGATGGTGACCTGGGTGGCCGGGATGGACAGCCCGGATCGAATGGACGCCGCCGTGCACGGGCTGACGCAGCTCGCCGACCCCCAGCAGGCGTCCGCCGGGGCTACGGCGTACAGCGACAGGCGCTTGGGCGGGCGCAGATGAAGCATTCCTTCATGCAGAGTGAACTGTCTTGGGCCAGTAGAAGGCAGGCGTCTCGTTTCGTGACCATGGAGACGAGACGCCTGCGCCCAGAACAGGACAACGCCCTGACGGCCACGGTGGAGGAGCACCCCTGAATGTTCGGGGTGGTCACCACCAGTGAACCACGGGGTGCACTGTGGTGCGGCTCTGGACGCTCTGAGAGGGCACACCACCTCGGAAACAGTTCCTAGCCTCGCTCTTTCACTTTGAGCGGGGTGCTGGTGTTGATCGTGAACTGGCGGATGTCCGGGCTGGTTTGAGGGTCCGGGCATGTCGCAGGCCCCGGCGCGTTGGCCGGGGTCTCCGAGTCCTTCAGATCGTGGGCGGTCAGGGACGCGCGGGCCAGCCGGCCGGGCGGGGCAGGGCCGCGAGGCGGTGGAAGGCCGCGGTCAGTTCGTGGCGCCAGGGCCAGGTTGCGGAGATCCGCAGGTGGAGGCGGCGGCCGCCGCGGGTGAGTCGGGCGGCGACGTGGAGGAGCCGGTAGCGCAGTCGTTTCGGCTCGTTCATGGCGAGTTCTTCGTCCAGCAGCAGGAGCTGGGTCCAGACGAGCAGGTCGGTCGCGGCCAGCGAAAGCTCGAGCCAGGCGGCGTTGATAGCGAAGTGACGGGAGGGGAAACGGCCGATCCCGGTGTCCTTGCCGCAACGGATCCCTCGTGTCCGCCGACCCGCACCACGGGTAGGCCCTCGCCCCTCTCGGCGGCCTGCAGCCAGGCGATCTCCCGCGCGGTGGCGCGGGCCGAGCGCAGCCGGGCGAGCACCTGCTCGTCGATGCCGGCGAGCAGCCGCCAGGAGGTGGCCGTGGACGCCACCGGACCGAACACCCCAGCCTGGTCCCGCAGCACTGTGAGATCGGTGATCGTCTCACCGCCGTCGGCGACCATCACCGCCAGGTCCACGGCGATCCAGCCCGGATCGTGCCCGATCCCGCGCGGCCGCAGCGGCCGGAGCACCTCTGCGTACGCGGACGTCAGCCCGGTCACTTCATGAGATCCGCCAGCAGGCGAGCCCCGGCATGCCCAACCACCCCCGAACCATCCGCCGTGACATGGACCTTGGGACGCGAACCGATACCCTTCACGCAGAAAGTGCCTTCCAACCGAGACAACAGAGACCCTAAACAAGTCTCATCGTCCCTGGTCAGGAGGCACTTTCCCGTTCACGGCATGATGACCGCCCTCACCCCCAGTGAAAGCGCGAGGCTAGTGGCTCGAGCACCGCCCACTCGACGTCGGAAGGATCCATCGGATAGGCACGTCGTCCGGTCATCCCGCCTCCCCGAAGTGCAGGAACTACCAAGTCGCCTGCCCTGAACGGGGCTTCTCAGACACCCACTAATTGGTCCCCGGAATGGTCGACGAGTCTTGCATCGTTCCCAGGTACTCTGGCGCGCTCATTTCTTCCTGCAGCGTGTGCGCCATTTGCTTTCGGTCGCCGAACTTCCCCAAGTGGCGAGCGGGAAGTGAATCAGGGTCATGGAGAATGGCCAGAAGGAGATGCTCCGCACCTACATGACCATGACCCATCATGCGGGCAATGGTCGATGCCGAACCGAGAATCTGTTGATACCTCGGCGTAAAAACGAGGTCGTCCTCATCGCCATGTTCCATGAACAGTACCCTTCGTCAGTCGGTCGAAGAGGGTGAGCGGGAACCGACCGTTACAGTCACGCAGCCGCTTCCCTAGCAGTCTGCAGGTTTCAAGTTGAGGGCTGGCGCTGCCATTAGGCAACCCTGGGTCGCCCGCCAGGCCCATCGCTTGTCGACTTGTTGGTTATGAGCCCATTGCCCCTTGTAGGGCCCCCCGCACCGGAAGCGGGTACCGTAGCTGTCGCTATCGGTCGCCCCATCGCGAGACGCTGTGCAGATACCAAGCCCTGGATGGCCGTAGTCTGAGCAGTAGAAGAGAACGCCGCCGGTCGGGTTGCCTGAACGACCCCAACAGATGGCGCGCGCAGCATCGACGTCTTCAGGTTCGGCAGAGAGCGGTATCACCCCATCAGTCTCGGCCGCAAGTGGTGCTGCAACTACAGTGGCACCTTGTTGGGTCGCCGCTGACGCACCGTGCGCGCTGACTCCAGATAGCGTCAGTGTGGCGATCAGCCCGAGTGTTAAGTTGAGTGATCTAGCTTTCGGCATCGATTGCCTTACCTCCTGTTGGTCGCTACTCCAAGCGGTTCCTGGAAGCTTGATTGAGTTTGCCGCTCGGGCGAGTTAGGGGACGGCATCGGGTCCTTTTGTTACAACTCCTGCGCAATTGGAGCTAAGTGTTCCGCAGGCCTGTACCACAAGGAACCCGTAGGCGCAGCCGAGGGTTTCAGCCAGACCTTCCAATTGCGCTTGCTCTGCTCAACCGGAATCTCAGCATTGTGATTCGCCGAGGTGACACAGTCCCGGCGATAGCCTGCGGGCCCACCTCCGAGAGGCGGTCCTGCGAGCTTCGGCACAACACGATCAGCACGCATCGCAGCAATGCTGGCAACTGACCGGCCTGATCAATCAGCCGGACATCGCGGATTCAATTTGAGTAACCGAGTCCAGGGGCGTGGATCTCTACGGCACTACCCTAGGAAGCGGCGCGGGGCTGACGATGGGGACTTTCCTCCGTGGGCCTGCGCACCTTCCTCACCGACGCGTGGTCGTGGCTGAACTACAAACCAATGATGGCCAGCACGCATGACGGGCTTCCCCACCGGACGCTCAGCTCGGCAGTGCAGGCGACATGGCTCCCGGACTACTCAGTCCGCCGCCTGGCCGCGTACAAGCTCCTCGCCGCTTACGACAACAACCAGGCCGGTGAACTCGCCAGCCTGGCCGGCAACGATGCAGCGGCCGAGCGGCGCGAGTTCGGCGACCCCTCCGCCTTCGTGGACACGACGCTCGCTCACCTGCTGGGCAAGTCACAGCAGATCATCGTGCCCGGCGCCGAGCACGCCAAGGACGAGAACGCGAGCCCCGAGGCGATCGCGGCGGCCGCCGTGCAACAGCGCCTTCGCGACTGGGCGGAGGCAGAGTTGCTGCCGCTTCGCCTGCAGGCCGCAGAACGCAAGGCCGTACTGCTCGGTGACGGCCTCTACCTGCTGGCCTGGGACCCCGAGAAGCAGCGGGTGCGCCTGCGCACCCTCGACCCTGGCTTCTACTTTCCTGTCCTCGAGGACGACGCCGACCCAGGCGACTACCCGCGGCGCGTACACCTGGCGTGGGAGATACCTGAAGACCCGAAGCAAGGACTGAAGGCGCGGCTGCGGCGCATCACCTACGAGCTCGGCCCGATCGAACCAGACTCCACCGCCCTGTCCTTGGGCGAGACAGCCGAGGGTCCGTCTCGGCCTTCAGGCCAGGCCGGGGACACGTACAACTCTGCGCTCGACCGCTTCGAGCGCACGTATCCGTGGGCACCCGATGCCCCGTCCGCGATCACCTGCTACCTGACCGACGCCGAGTGGACGCTCGATGACCTGCGCCACGGCCAGCAACTCGATGATCTGCCGCTGGACAAGGCGCGGTTTCGCACCCGCGCGCACGGCGCCCTGCTGCGGCGGCTGGACCTTCGGCTGGACTTCATGCCGCTCGTCCACATCAGCAACACCATCGCGGATGGCGAGCACTTCGGACAGTCCGCCCTGGCCAAGGTGATGCAGGCCCTTGATGAACTGGCCGAGACCGACACCGACTCGGCCCGGGCCTCCGCAACCACCGGCGCGCCCATCATCGGCTTGGCGGGCGCCCGCGCGGAGGTGGACCGGGTCACGGGCAGGCCGAAGCCGCTCGCGATCGAACCCGGCACGATCTTCTCGCTCGCCGACGGCGGCCGTATGGACGTCCTGGACACCTCGCACCAGCTAGCGGAGCTGCGGGCCCGCGTGGAGGAGATCCGCGACCGCGCCGCCGTCAATGCCCGTCTTCCCGCCGTGAGTCTGGGCACCGTCGACCCCTCCGATGTCCCCAGCGGGTACGCGCTCCAGCTGTCCCTGGGCCCGCTGGACTCCCTCGTCGACGCGATGCGCCTGGCGCGCGCCCACAAGTACACGCTGCTGCTGAAGCTGGTACAGCGCATCCACCAGGCCGGGCACGCTGAGGGTTGGCCCACCGGCACGCCGCTGTCCGCGCGACTCGTTTTCGGTCCGCACACACCGACCGATCGCACCGCGATCCTGAACGAGGTGATCCGCGGGGTCAGTGCCGGGGTGCTGTCTCTAGAGACCGGCATCCGCATGCTGCAAGACGCCGGATACCCCATCGAGGACGCCCGCGAGGAAGTCACCCGGATCAACGACCGGCGACACATCCACGAGGCCAAGCCGGGCAGAGAGCCCGTCAGTTCTTCTTCATCGTCTTGAACCGCTCCCGCTGCTCCTCGACCGACATGCGCAACTCGTCCTCGCCCAGCTCGGTCTTGGTCCCACCGCCCCACTGCCTGACGTAGGTACCTTCGCCGCCGGGAACGCCGTCGACGCGTGTGATGAACATGCAGTCGCCGGCGAAGTCCCCGAACTCCGGGCCCAGTCTCTGGCCTTCCTTCGGGTCACGGCCCACCGCGAGCTTGTGACCGTCCTCGTCGTAGATGACGGTCTCCTCCTCGGAGGAAGCCGTCCGAATGCATGAGCCGGCGGTCGAGCCAGACTCGGTGTACTTCCCCAGTGCCACCGACACGTCGTACGCGGTGAACGGGTCCCGGTCGACCCACGGCGCCCACCACCACACCACTGCCCCCAGGGCGGCCGCCACTAGGACGCCGGTCAAGGCCAGCACACGACGATTGGTCCGCCGGGTCTTCGTCAGCGAAGCATCCTGGTCCACCGCTGTTCTTGCAGGTTCCCCAACCGTATTCATGAAGTCGATCATGCCAGGGCGGGGCATAACAGCGGGTCCCGAGCCTTCCCGGGCTACCAGGCCACATCGCTGGCATCCGTACACTGGGACACGGCGCGGGGCCGACATGGGAGTAGCACCACCCAATGCCCCGTTGTCTGCCCACTCCACGCACTGTCCTCGGTTACCGCCGTGATGGCCGTCCGATCTTCCCGGTACTCGGCGCCTCCTCCGATGACCCGTCGAATGACGAAGTCACGGTCAGCGTCAGCCAGAAGCAGTTGAACACGATGATGGCCCGGGAGAAGGACCAGGGCGGCCGTGCGGCGGTCCGCTCCCTGGTCGAGAAGCTCGGCTTCACCAGCGCGGCCGCTCTTGAAGAGCACCTCACGAGCCTGCGACAGGCGGAGCAGGAACAGCTGACCGAGACCGAACGCCGCGAACAGGCCGTCGCTGTGCGGGAGAAGGCAGCGATCGACCGGGAGGCGGCCGCGCTCGCCCGAGAGCGGGACGCACTCCACCGCTCGGCACTGGTCACGGCAGGTGTGACCAGCCGCGATCTCGATGGCGCCGTGGCGCTGCTTCGGGTCCCCAACGACGCCGATGCCGACGCCCTGGGCGAGGCGGTGCAGGAGTTGAGCGGGCGCCGCCCCGAACTGTTCAACGCCCCCGCCCAAGGCATGCCGCCCGCGCCGGGGGGAGCTCCGGCCTCGGTGCCGCCGCCGCGCCCCGGCAGCGCAGAACGGAAGCCCGGCGCCGCCGGACTGGAGATGGCCCGCCGTCGCGGGCTCCTGCCCGACCCCAACTAGACCACGGCAGCCGCCCCCTGCGGGCGGCTGCCCGCCCGGGGACCACGCCCCTTTTCTCCTCCGTGGACCGCTCCACCGCCCTGGTGAGTGCGCGACCGCACCCGCACTACCAGGAGAAGACGGCTTGAGTATCCAGCCGTACAGCACCACCGTGACGGTGACCGCCGACCGGGATTGGCTTGCCTCCCGCCACGGCACCGACTCCACCGAGACCATCACTCTCGACCTGACCACGCTCACCAAGAACGTCCACTACGTCGAGCCGAGCGCAGCGCAGCTGCACGGCTTCGTCCGCTCCGGCGTCCCCGTCGGCCGTATCACCGCCTCCGGCCTGTATGGCGCCTATGACCCGGCGGCCGAGGACGGCCGCGAGGTCCTCGCCGGCCTCGTCTACGCCGAGGCGCCCTTCACCCCCGGGGCCACGAAGGTGCCCGCCGCGCTGTTCTGGCACGGCACCGTGACCACGGCGAAGATCCCCGGCGGCATCGACCCGGCCAAGATCGCACCTAGCCCGGCCGGGGCGCAGATCCGCTTCCTCGGGGCGGTGAGCGCATGAGCGTCGCCGACCTGCTGAAGAACGTGTCCGTCGCCGACCTCACCGTCTACGCGCGCACCATGCCCAGCCCGGACGACTTCCTGCTCACCAAGACGGTGTTCGCCGAGGCCCAGGTGCAGGACGTGAAGTGGCGCGTCCGGCAGAACAAGCGTCGCGTGAACGCTGCCTCCTACCGTGCCTACGACACCAGCGTGCCGTTCGCGAAGCGACAGGCCCAGTCCACGCAGACCGAGGGCACTCTCCCGGCGCTCGGCCAGAAGCTTCTGGTCGGCGAAATGGAGCAGCTGCTCTTGGACGCGGCCCGGGGCGCGGACGAGGACCGGCTCGTCGAGCTGCTCTACGACGACGTGGAACGGCACGTCGAGGCGATCCGATCCCGTCTCGAACTCGCCGCTGGTGACGTGCTGTTGGACGGCAAGTTCAGCCTGGGCGGCGAGAACGGTCTGACTGTCGAGGTCGACTATGGCGTACCGCAGGCCAACATGCCGACCGCGCCCAAGCCGTGGTCCGCGCCGGATGCCGATCCGATCGCGGACGAACTGCGGTGGATCGACTACCTCGACTCCATCGGCGCCCCGGCACCGGAGATGGTGCTCACCTCCCGCAAGGCGTGGTCGCATCTGGCGTCGAACGGCGCGTACAGGGCGGCCTATTACGGCACTCCTGCTGGCGGGCAGACGCCCACGGCGACGTTGAACCCGCAGCAGGTCAACTCGGTGCGTGGCACGTACGGTCTTCCGCCGGTCACGTTCTACAAGGCGCAGGTGTGGCAGGACGACGTATCGAAGCGGGTTCTGCCGGAGGATCGGTGGATCATGCTGCCACCGGACCGGGCGAAGTGGGGCCAGACTCAGTACGGCACCACAACCGAGTCCCTGGCGCTGTCGCGCGGTACGAATCCTCAAATCGAGCGCGAGGACGCTCCGGGCATCGTCATCACCCGTGACGTTGAGGACGACCCGGTGCAGATCTGGACCAAGGGCGCCGCGGCCGCGATGCCGGTCCTGTACTCGCCGGACTGCCACATCACCGCCACCGTCCTGTGAGCGCCGCCGTGAAGTCGCTCGGCGTACTCGCCACCACCGTCCACGTCCTCGACCCCACCGAGCGCACCCCTGTGGTGCTGCTCGCCGGCGAGCACGTGACGGATCCAGCAATGGCTGAGCAGATCACCAATCCGCGCTGCTGGAACGGCGAACAGCCGCCCGCCCAGCCCAGCAAGCCGTCCGCCCGGAAGGCGAAGCCCGCCTAGGGCCGGACTCTGCACGGTGGGGAGAAGCAGATTCCTCGCTTCTCCCCACCGCCCTATTCGAGGACCTGTGTGAACAGCGATGTACTGCGCTGGCTCCAAGCCCAGCTCGGCGCCGATACCGACGCCACCGATCTCACCACCCGCTACGAACGGCTGCACTCCGCCAAAGCCGTCGCGCTTGAAGTGCTCCACGAACGCCTCGCCGCACTCGTCGCCGAGCCATTGAAGGTCACCGTCAACGGCGTCGCCACCATCGACAACTCCGCCAACGCGACTGCCCTAGAACGCCGCGCGGCACAGATAGCCGACGAAACCCCGCCCGATGAGTCGCCTGCCGCGCGCCATAACCATCTGATCGCTGTGCACCTGTGCCCACGGCCCAGGCGATGACGACTTCTCCGTCCCCGCATGCGCGGGGAGCAGGGGTGCTGCTGGCCCTCGATCATCCAGGACCAGGGTCCATCCCCGCATGTGTGGGGAGCAGGGCGGTGCAGCAAACATAGGATACTTGCATGTGGGGCCATCCCCGCGGGCGCGGGGAGCAGATCATCTCCGGCTATCCCGCGATGCTGCCCGCGAGTCCATCCCCGCGCGCGGGGAACAGAAGTACGGCGACATCGCCTATCCATACCAGGCGGGGCCATCCCCGCGTGGCGCGGGGAGCAGCTGGTCGTGCTGCGGCCGAAGCCGTGAGTGTGGGGACCATCCTCGCGAGCGCGGGGAGCACTGGGAGGACCTCAAAGGCTTGTACCGGGCCGGGGGTCTATCCCCGCGTGCGCGGGGAGCAGGCAAGCTCGGCCGCGCGTGCGGGTGCACCGTAGGGTCCATCCCCACGTGCACGGGGAGCATGCCTTCTGCAGGGCCTGCCACAGCGCGAGCCGGGGTCCATCCCCGCGTGCGCGGGGAGCAGCAGTCGTCGGGAAAGACCACGTTCATGGCGTGGGGGCCATCCCCGCGTGCGCAGGGAGCAGCGCCCCCAGCCCAGCTTGTTGGGGGTGGCCCAGGGTTCATCCCCGCATGTGCGGGGAGCAGACAAGGGAAAGATCGCGGGCCCCGTGGGAGCAGGGCTCATCCCCGCATGTGCGGGGAGCAGGAGAATCTCCGCCACGGCCCGCTCAAGGGCCTGGGTCCATCCCCACGTGTGCGGGGAGCAGGGTACCGGTGTCGCCGCCATGGTTGTGATCGTTGGGTCCATCCCCGCGTGTGCGGGGAGCAGGTCGGCTCCGGCCTGGTGGCCCGGGCCCGCGCGGGTCCATCCCCGCGTGTGCGGGGAGCAGGGTCTGTTGGGTGAGGGCAAGTTGGGCGAGACGGGTCCATCCCCGCGTGTGCGGGGAGCAGTTGTTGAGGGTCTTCGCCGCATCGGCGGCCTTGGGTCCATCCCCGCGTGTGCGGGGAGCAGCGTCCACTATCGGCTCCTTGGCCGCCTCTGTCGGGTCCATCCCCGCGTGTGCGGGGAGCAGCGGTTCTCGGCGTAGCCGGGGAGTTCGAGGTAGGGCCCATCCCCGCGTGTGCGGGGAGCAGCCGCTCTTCCAGCGGCCCTTCAGGTCGTAGCAGGGTCCATCCCCGCGTGTGCGGGGAGCAGGGGCTGAAGAACAGCCTGCCGGGCCTGACTCCGGGTCCATCCCCGCGTGTGCGGGGAGCAGTGCGGGGGTGTGCTCCCGGTGGTGGCGGTCCAGGGTCCATCCCCGCGTGTGCGGGGAGCAGAGGCGGTCGGCGACCTTGTTGAGAAAATGGGCGGGTCCATCCCCGCGTGTGCGGGGAGCAGTCCTGGTGGCCTGGAAGGTCGGCGACGGCGTCGGGTCCATCCCCGCGTGTGCGGGGAGCAGGGGTCATGAGTCCGTCGATGCGGCTGTCTGATGGGTCCATCCCCGCGTGCGCGGGAAGCAGTGGCGGCGCGGGGTGACCAGGGTGTGCCCAACGGGTTCATCCCCGCGTGCGCGGGAAGCAGTGGGCCCCTGCGCCCCAGGCCATGTGGGACTCGGGGCCATCCCCGCCGACGCGGGGAGCACTTCTCACCGGAGTCCGGCCGTCAGCTTCGGGAGGGTCCACCCTCGCATATATGGGGAGCGGTACGGCGTCCAGCTGACAGCCTGCGACCCGTGAGGTCCTTCCCCGCAGGCGCAGGGAGCAGCGCGGTGGTCAACGGCACCCTGCACACGGTACGGGTTCACCTCCGCGGGCGTGGGGAGCAGTGCATCAGGATCCGCTGCGCGCATTCGTAGTTGGGACCATCCCCGCGTGCGCGGGGAGCAGCGGAAGGGCCGGTAACCGCTGTCGGACGGCCAGGGTCCATCCCCACGTGCGCAGGAAGCAGGCAATAGCCGGGTAGTGATGCAGGCCGTTGCGGGGTCCATCCCCGCGAGCGCGGGAAGTAGGTCTCCCCGCCGGCGCCCTGCCGACGAGGGCTGGGCCCATCCCCGCGGGTGCGGGGAGCAGCTGGTCGAGCAGTTCCTCCACAGTGGCGACGGGGGTCCATCCCCGCGTGCGCAGGGACCAGACGATGAGTTCCAGCACGTCGAACACGGGCTTGGGGCCATCCCCGCGGGTGCGGGGAGCAGTTGACCAGAACGTCTGTGACTCTGCTGAACGCGGGTCCATCCCCGCGTGTACGGGAAGCAAAACTGTGCTGATGAGAATGTCGCCGATAGTGGGGCCACCCCCGGAGCAAGGTGAGCAGAGCATCGGCTTCCGGCTGCCGTCGTTGTAGGTGGGTCCATCCCCGCGTACGCAGGGAGCAGGACGTCGAGACGTCCTAACCGGTGGATGACGTGGGTCCATCCCCGCATGCGCGGGGAGCAGACCACCCGGGCCTGTGTGGGTGCGTTCGCGGAGGGTCCATCCCCCGCGTGCGTGGGAAGCAGCCGTTGGTGACAACACCGAGGGTCCAGCCGTCGGATCCATCCCCACTTGCGCGGGGAGCAGCTCGGCGCGGGCCTGCACCGGCTGCTGACCACAGGTCCATCCCCACGTGCACGGAGAGCAGCCAAGGCGCTAATACAGGGTACGCCCGGCGGTGGGACCATCCCTGCTGTGCGGGGGGGCAGCTTGAGCGTCTCGCCGTCCTCGTACCGTCCGAGGGGGCCATCCCCGCGGGTGCGGGGAGTGGTACAGCCCCTTGTCCAACAGGAACATGTCCATGGGAACATCCTCGCGTGCGCGGGCAGCAGTTGCGGCCGGCCACAGTCTTCTTTGTGGTCGCGGGGGCATCCCCGCGGGCGCGGGGAGCAGCGGTCGTCGAGCGACGGCAGAGTGCCGGGCAGGGGGCCATCCCCGCGTGCGCGGGGAGCAGCTCATGGGCTCGCCGGCTCCGATCCCGGTGGAGGGTCCATCCCCGCGTGCGCAGGGAGCAGGGAGTCGGTGAACCATCCACGGTCCTTCAGTCGGGTCCAGCCCCGCGTGCGCGGGGAACAGATGCCGGTGTAGGGATGGGGCCAGGCTCCGCCAGATCCATCCCCACGCACCTGGGAAGCAGTTTCCCTGATAGCCGAGGACGAGCTGAACCTCGGGTCCATCCCCGCATGTGTCGCGGGGAGCATGACGACGGCGTGCACCGCCATCCCTCCTTCCGGGGTCCACCCCCACTGTCACGGGGAGCAGTCGATCTCCCTGGCCAGCACCGAGCTTGAGGAGGGTCCATCCTCGCGTGCGCGGGGAGCAGCAGGCCCGGCTGACCGATCATGAACATGGACGGGGGTCCATCCCCGCGTGCGCGGGGAGCAGTTGACGCCGATGGAGATCCAGCCCTGGTTGGCGGGTCCATCCCCGCGTGCGCGGGGAGCAGTGGCGCTCAATCCAGGCCAGTTCAGCCCCGTCGGGTCCATCCCCGCGGGTGCGGGGAGCAGTCGATCACCGTAGAGCCCTTGCCGTCGTACTCGGGTCCATCCCCGCAGGTGCGGGGAGCAGTGGGTCGGGGCCGGTGCCTGCTTCCCCAACCAGGGTCCATCCCCGGCGTGCGAGGGGAGCAGTCCACCAGCTCGATCTGGATCGTGTTGAGCGTGGGGCCATCCCCGCGGGTGCGGGGAGCAGGGGGACGCACTGCTCCCCTTCCCGTCCACCAGGGGCCACCCCCGCCTGCGCGGGGAGCAGGCTTTCAAGGTGCCCGGCTCCGGGCAGTGGCGGGGTCCATCCCCGCGTGCGCGGGGAGCAGCGGTGTCCGGTTGTGCGGTGACCATGCGCGGTGGGTCCATCCCCGCGTACGCGGGGAGCAGTTCCGCGATGACTCCTGCCAGCCTCTGGTTTCGGGTCCATCCCCGCGTGCGCGGGGAGCAGTCGACGTCCTTGGTCTCGGGGGTGGGTTCCTGGGGTCCATCCCGCGTGCGCGGGAAGCAGTCGATGACGACGTACTCGAGCGGGTCCGGGTTGGGGCCATCCCCGCGGGTGTGGGGAGCAGATCTCGCCCCTGCTGGGCGGTCTGGCGTCTGCGAGTTCATCCCCACGGGCGCGGGGAGCAGTTGACGTCCTCGGCCATCACGTAGTCGCGTTAGGGGCCATCCCTGCGTGCGTGGGGAGCAGGAGGTGAGTCCAGAGATCGCTCAGTACAACCTGGGGCCATCTCCACGAGTACGAAGTACCGGGCGTTGATGGACCAGGGGCCATCCCCGCGGGCACGGGGAGCAGAGCGCGAACGAGCCGTCCTCATGGCCGTCCTCGGGTCTACCCCCGTGGGCGCGGGGAGCAGATCGCAGCGACGTTCGGCACCACCCAGTTTGCGGGTCCATCCCCGCGGCCGCGGGGAGCAACGTGACCGAAGGTTCGGCTCCGTGACCCTGCAGGGTTCATCCCCGGGGACGCGAGGAGCAGGCGACCTGGACGCCGATGCCTCTAACGTTGTGGGGTTCATCCCCGCGGGCGCGGGGGAGCAGGCCGCCAATGACCGCAATCAGGCACGCATGGTGGGTCCATCCCCACGGGCGCGGGGAGCAGTCGAAACGGATGGTGTTCGCCACGGTGTTGATGGGTCCATCCCCGCAGGCGCGGGGAGCAGAGGAGTTCCCGGATTACTTCTGCTTTGTCGAGGGGTCCATCCCCGCGGGCGGGGGGGGCAGTCCCAACACCGTCGTGGGCGGCGGGCTGTTCGGAGGAACATCCCCCGGGCGCGGGGAGCACCTGGGTAGGGAGTACACCGCGCACGGAACGCTGGGAACATCCCCGTGGGTGGCGGGGAGCAGACCGGCCCGGGTGCGACATGGGTACTACACCCGGGTCATCCCCCCCGCGGGGAGCAGATACATGAGCTCTGCGCCGCCGACTCGAAACGGGGCCCATCCCTGCGGGCGCAGGGAACAGAGCGACAGCTATTGCCCGTACTTGTAGATCTCGGGGCCAGCCCCGCGTGTGCGGGGAGCAATTCTGCCAGCCCGTCGGGTGCATGACGACCGCGGGTCCATCCCCGCGGGCGCGGGAAGCAGCCGTCGGACTCAGTGCGGGTGTGGTGGGGCTTGGGTCCATCCCCGCGGGCGCAGGGAGCAGTTCTCCTCGAGCTTCTTCGCGTACTGGGCGAAGGGGCCATCCCTACGCGTGCGGGGAGCAGGTCTTGTTGATGCCGTCCTGAATGGGGATGACGGGTCCATTCCCGCGTGTGCGGGGAACAGCCGGCGGGCCGGTCCACGTAGACGACCGGATCAGGTCCATCCCCCGCGGGTGCGGGGAGCAGGCCGAGAAGACCGAGCCGAGGATCGACCCGACGGGTCCATCCCCGCGGGTGCAGGGAGCAGGACACACGGCTCGTCGACCTCATCCTCAAGACGGGTTCATCCTCGCGGGTGCGGGAAGCAGGAGGTGCACGTCGCCGTGATCCCCTGGGGCGCGGGGCCATCCTCGCGGGCGCGGGGAGCAGTTCCAGCTCCCGGCCCTCTCCGACTGGCCGGAGGGTCCATCCCCCGCAGGCGCGGGGAGCAGTCCACTGTGGTCGCCGCGCTCGCCGACTCCGTGGGTCCATCCCCGCGGGCGCGGAGTGCAGCCCTGCCGGGCGCGGCGCAGGGCCTCGTCCATAGGTCCATCCCCGCGGGCGCGGGGAGCAGCGGGTAGTGCCTGCCATGGCGCGGCGGGTCTCGGATCCATCCCCTCGGGCGCGGGGAGCACTTCTGGAACCCGTCGTCATCCATATCCTCCTGGGGTTCATCCCCGCTGCGCCGGGAGCAGCCCGGTCTGGGCGGCGCGTTCTCCATCTTGGAGAGTTCATCCCCGCGGGTGCGGGGAGCAGACACACTTGCCTTTCCCGCTGGCCTTCACTGTGGGTCCATCCCCGCGAGCTCGGGGAGCAGGGCGTAGGTGCGCTCCGCGATGGCCGCGTAGTCGGGTCCATCCCCGCGGGCGCGAGGAACAGCGGCTGCCCGTGAACACCACCCTCGAGGCCGTGGGTTCATCCCTGCAGGGGCAGGGCGCAGTCGGCCAGCATGCTCGCGCCGGGACTGTACTGGGGAACATCCCCGCAAGCGCAGGGAGCAGTGCTCCGAATATTGTGAACTTTGAGGACGTTACAGACCACCTCCTGCGGGTGCGGGGAGCAGGTGCCAGGCGGGCGAGACACGTACGCCTTCCCGGGTCCGTCCTCGCGGGCGCGGGGAGCAGGGGCGATCGCCCCAACTGGACCTGACAACGGGGGGCCATCCCCGCATTCGCGGGGAGCAGACAGGAGGCGGTACTGAGGGCCTACAGCGTGCAGGGTCCATCCCCGCGGGACGGGGAGCAGATGAAGGCGATCGTGGGCGCGCCGCGGATCCTGGATCCATCCCGCATACGCGGGGAGCAGCTATCCGGCCTCCTGTCGACACACCGCGACGGGGGTCTGCTCCTCGCGTACGCGAGGACGCAGGGCATCCTGTTGCTGCTACCTGCGGATGGTGCGGGTCCATCCCACGGGTTCGGCCAGCAGCGCAGTCCGATCAACGTCATCGACTCTGTGCAGGGAACATGCTCGCCCGTATTGGGCAGCCCAATCGGCTGTCTCGACACCGTCACCCAGAACCTCTGTGCGGCAGGACGCAGGCTCTAGCAGGTGTGTCGCTGCCCTCATCGAGTCAGTAGGAGGCCACAACCGTACGCACGGGCGTGGCCGATACCCCGGGTCATCGCATCGACCAGTGTTGCAGGGTCGGTGACTGTGAGCGCGCCGCGGATCTCCGCACGGACAACTCGCAGGCCTTGGTGAGGGCCAGGGCTGCTCACCGTGGGGAGCATTCGGATGTTCAGGCTTGCTGGCTCTGTGGTGGCGCCGATGCGAACGACGCCATCAGGGGCGGTGCGTGGCTGGGTTTCGGGTTGGAGACGGCGGGCGAACCAGTTCTTGACGTGGTCGGGGCGGGTGTGGGCGGCGCGGCGGCCGCGGGCGCGTTCGGCAGTAGGTGGTCCGGTTGGGCGGTTATAGGTGGGGTTGACGACCGTGCGAAAGGTCAGAGTGTCTCCGGTCCGAAAGGTGCGGTCGACCGTGATGATGCGCGGCTTGTCGGTGAGCGCGGCGCGCGGGATGTTCGTCCAGTCCCCTGGAACCTGGGACTGCACGACCAGGACGAGTACACCGGCTTTCAAGTCGACGGACCAAGTGGAAAGTACGCCCATCTGGGCGCGCGCGTCGGCGTCGCCGTCCTCAGCCCAGCCGCGGAAGCCACTCATGACGGTGCGGTGCATGTCCTGGGCGTCGATGAGGGACTTGGCTGCGTAGGGGTGGCGGGCGTCGAGAGTGAGGACGCTGTGGGTGGCGACGAAGCGGGCTGCGGCGGTGGTCGTGGTCACGGAATGATGTCCCATTCGGTGGCGGTCTCAGCGATGGCGATGCGGGTGCGGGTCTCCCAGCGAGTGGTGTGGGCGCGACGGTCCGCGTCGAAGGTGACCGGCTGGTCCTGCACTTGGGTCGCTGCTGCGGCGCCTGGTGCTGCTTCGATCCAGGCCCAGGGACGGGTTCGCGAGTGTTTCTCGCCCCCCTGAAAGGGGAGTAAGGCTGTCGATCGGAAGGCTTCCTCGATGGTCCCGGCGTGTAGGGGGCCAGCCAGGGTCCCAGATGGGGGGCAGGATTTACGCCCCAACCACAGCAGGCGCTTTGGGCTCTCCAGAGCAATAGCAATTGCTTCAAGGAAGGCACGGTCCGGGTGCTGCAGAGCGGCGACGAACGCCGCGTCCGAGAGATACCAGCGTTCCGTGATGAGGGATTTGCGTGCGAGCTCCGCCGAGACCAGGGCACCCGATGCGGAGTCGGAGGCGATGTACTTCGGGACTCCGTACCAATGGGCGAGTTCATGATGCCCAAAGGATGGTTCGTCGGCGCTCGCGAGGTTTGCGGAGAGTGCTGCGGCCCGTCGAGGGTCGGTGATGATGTCTCGCGGTCGGAGAGGGTACGTGCCCGCGCCAACCGTGTGGTAGTCACGCACGGGGGTGCCGGGCTGGTCCGCCCGGACTCCGAAACGAAGAGCAGCGAGTTGACCGAGAGCATCAGCTCGATCGTGTCCGAGGGCTGCTGCGCAGAGGCCGATTACCCCAGACTTCGTCGGGCGACTGTGGGTGTCACGGCGGGAGAAGCGGGATACCACTCCCCAGGACTGCAAGGGGGCGGCGAGCCGGACGAGCAGGACGTGCGCTGTCACGAGGTCAGACCGTCGACGGAGTCCACGTCCTTGATCCCGAGCTCTTGGAGGACCGCATGGATCGTGGGGTCGTAGGTGAGGACTCGGCCAGCGGAGATGTCGGTACGCCGTTGGCGGACGAAATGGTGGTGAGAGAGAAGGCGTCGTACAGCGAGCTCCCCGGCAGGGCCTCCTTCGGCGACTTCGTCGATGGGCCTTTGGAAGGCGGCTGCGTAGTTGAAGGGGCGATCCCCGTCGAAGGCGAGGACAAGGGCGGGCAGCGACCCAGTGGAGGCGGTGGAATTCTTCTTGGCCTGCGGGAAGGCGTCGACGAACGCACTGACGAACTCCGCCTCGGCTGCGACAGCGGCGGACTCGGTGTCCTGGTCGGGCATGCCTGCGGCGCGGAGGTTGCCCCGCAGTTTGCGGCGGTCGAGGACCGCGTGGCGGTAGAAGGTGCCGGAGATGAGCGACTGGTAGCCGGTCATG
Organism: Streptomyces sp. NPDC041068; assembly: GCF_040647455.1. Taxonomy (NCBI): domain Bacteria; kingdom Bacillati; phylum Actinomycetota; class Actinomycetes; order Kitasatosporales; family Streptomycetaceae; genus Streptomyces; species Streptomyces sp. NPDC041068. Next base: position 67,511 of record NZ_JBEZCG010000002.1, on the reverse strand, counting down.
CCGGCGCCTGCGTCGTCGGCGGCTTCCAGGAAATCCAGAGCGTTACTCTTCCGGTCGAGCTTGGCGTCGTCAGCTGCCGCGTAGAAGTCGTCTGTGTGCTCGGCTTCGTGGACGGTGAATGCATGGCTGCTCTGGATTGCCCCGTCAACGTTCGGGGAGTCCGCGATCTCGGCCAGGAAGCGACCGTATAGCGCGATATCGATGGCGTCGCGTGGCGCGAGCGCGGTCAGAACGGCATCCCGCGTCGTCTTGGGCAGGGGAGGCAGCTTGCTGGCCGGGCCCCCCGTATCAGACTCGGTGTCAGCTGGGGTCGCGCCCGCCTCGTGTTCCTCCTGTTTCTTGTTCCTTCGGCCGCTCCTTGCCGGCTTGGCTGCTGCCTGCGCCAGCGGGAGGTACTCGGCCGCCCACGAACCAACCGTCTCTCGTTGAGCGTGGACATGTGCGGCAATGCGCTCACCGGCATCAGATGGGGCAAAGAGCAGCACTTTTGTCAGGTTCGCCACGGTCTTCTTTGCTGGGTCGCCGAACTTCAGCCCGGTCGCCTGCAGCACGGCACGTGCCGTCTGAACGGCCTCCTCTTGCTCCCAACCATGGCTAGCTGCAAGGGCGCGGGCTGTGATGAGAGCCCACTCCCGGGTGCGGACGCCCATGGTGTGCCCAGCCAGGGGGCCCTTTTGGGCGTTGGCTCGGTCGCGCGAGTACACCCGCTCGGCGCGACGGCGGGCCTGACTCGTGATCATGTGGCGTTCGGCTCCGCCGTAGACGATGGCCTTAGGAGCGCCGTTTTCATCCCGGACAGGCAGGACAGCGACGAGTGTCTCCAGTAGATGTAGAGAGAGGAACTGGTGCCCGGTCACGGCAGGGTGGGTGCTCACGTCGCGGTGCCCTTCGTCGTAGTCGTCTCGGTGGTCTTCTTGTTCTTGGCGGCCTTCGGCGGCGCATGGAAGTCGACGGCCCAGCGGTAGCCGATGCGAGCCTCGCGGTCGGTCCAGCGGGCCAGATCGTCGGCGAGCCGGGCCCAAGAGGGGGGCGGCTCGCCGCAGGAGCGGAGCCGTTCGATGGCGTGCTGGAGATGGCGTAGGGGAGGACGCCGACTGGCGACGATCCGGTCCATCAGCCGACTTGCTCCGGGGTCATCGGGTCCTCGTCCGATGCTGTTGCCGATGCGTCGGGTGGCAGTACCCAGGCTCCCGTAGCCTTTCGACGCTTCAGCGGCACCTCGGTGGTAGAGCGCGAAGAAAAAGGCGACCTGCTCGAAGACTTCGCGACGCCGCGGATCGAACCAACCCGCCTGGATGTGCGCGTTCTTGCTGAGGTTCGGGCGGCGCAGTTCGGCCAACTTGCCCCAGTCGCGGCTCCGAACCAGGCTGAGGAGCCAGTCCGTCAGGTGCTCGCTGGGGGTGGGATCGCGGCGGGGTTCGACTCCGGCGGCGGCTCTCTTTTTCTCTCCTGTGGTGCCGGTCACGCTAGCTCCTCCGTCAGTTCGTCTGGGGCTGCAGGCTTGGTGAGGTCTCTCTCCAGACAGCGGATGGCTTCCGCCCGGGCTCTGAATCCCCGGGAGTTGGCGGGCAGCGAGTCGAGGCGGTTGCGTAGAAACCCTTTGGCTGTCGCGGCGGCGATGTGCGCGTATTCCACGAGTGCCTCGTGCACCTGGTCCTCGTCTTCGGCCGCTGCCGTCTCCTCCAGCAGGACGTGGAATGGCTCCTGCGTGTGAGCCCAGTGCTCCGGCTGTGCATCGAACCGGGCGATCTGAGCCGCCTTGTCGGCGGGCTTCGGATTGGGATACGTCACCGTCCAGGCCACGTAGGCGGCCTTCCACAGGCTCGCGGCGATGTACTCGGCAATCACCGATCCTCGTTCGGCCACGTACCGCAGTTCGCGCTCGCGGCCGGGTATGAAGGGGAAGGTGTCCGACACCCAGGTGACGGCTGTGGTCTGCTTGGCGAGGAGACCGACGGCCCAGAGATTCAGGCGACGGCTGGGGAGTTTGGCAAGGCGGTCATAGAGGTCGCGGCCGTGATCACGGTCAGCGACAGCGGCATAGAGGGCGTGCGCCTCGCGCCACAGGGCGCGGGACCCGGAGGGCCGCAGCAGCTTCGCCGCATCGCTGGTCGTGGTGGCGTAGACCGCGTCCTGTATGTGGTGGTGGGGCAGCGGCTCCAGTAGTTCGCCGGCAGCTAGGAGGACGCGGTCGACCGCGGGCTTCCCTTCCCTGGTGGTTACAGGGCGCATGAGGATGGAGCGTCCGAGGATGGTGTGCAGGTCTGCCGGTCCATCGATCGGTCGCCCGGACGGTTTCGTCACGAATCCGCGGCGGGGCTCGGGGGCCACTGTCCAGGTGCGGTTGAAGCGGCCGGGTGCTTGTTCGGTCGGCACCAGGTTGAGTCGCAGAGTGTCGCCGAGAGTCTCTCCGAGCGCGATAACGCGGATTCGTCCGGCTAAGCGCGCCAGGGCCAGGTTGGTGAGAGCGTCTCCGAGGGTCTTCTTGCCCGAAATGCGGGCACGCCCGCTGGGGCCGTAGGCGTGCTGCGTGAGCATGGCCCGGAACGCGGCGTCTGCGGCAAGCGGTGTCGGGTGTTCGAGGTGGTGGTGGTCGAAGAATTGGTTGTAATCGCCTGTGTGCTCGATCACCAGTTGGGCGGGGCCTGCGCCATGCTCGTCCAAGTAGGGGGCAAGGAGTGCGTTCTGGCCTAGGGGCTCGGTGGGGTGGAAGAGGTCCCAGTGTTCGTCAGGTCGCTCCTGCAGCCAGTTGGCAGCTGCGGTGAGTGGGGTCCGCTCATGGATCCAGTCCAGCCAGTCGTCGTCGGTAGCCGGATAGGCCTCAGCCGCGTAGCAGATGGCCAGCAGGTACTCCACCAGCGCCACCGTCTCTCCCGGTGTCGCCGCTGAGATGGCGAGCAGTTCGTTGGCGTGGTGCAGAGCGTGCACCAGAGAGACTGAGGTGTGGTCCCCGGCCGATGTCAGTGCGGGCAGGCATGCTTCTCGCCGGGGGTCCCATCGGGGCCGGAAAGCTGCGCCAGGAGATGGTTGCGTTTCAGACAGTGGCACCGTTTCGTACTCCAGTCTCCACAGTTGTCTGCTGGGATGAGGCTGGACCGTAGCACGCTGGACGAGGGCGGCATACATGAAACCGGAAACCCCAACTGCCCATGCCTACAAGTGGTGTTGGGGGACCTCCGACCTCGCTGACCTCTCGGTTCAGCAGGGCGGCGCGGCCTGGAATCCGCTGGTCTGCGAGTTGGTCGGCAGCAGCGCCGTCATGCTCGAACTGTGGGACCGGGTACTGCGGGACCAGCAGCGTGGCGACCTCGCCGAAGGCTTCGGGCTCCAAGACGGGCAGAGTGCCCGTCTGCTGTCGGCCTTTCTGGCAGGGGTGAGCCGCCTCGGCAACGCCAGCCCTGCGCACATGGATTCTCTTGGCCGGGGAGAGTGCCACTCCCCCGCCGTCGAGGAAGCACACAAGATATGGCGGCAGCAGGCGTCGGAGGTCGGGCTGCCGCTGCCCTCGACTCCCGGCCGTGTCCGCCACGCCAATCTGGAGCACATCACCGCAGCGGTACTGCCGCGTCTCATGGGCTGCGACTGTGCGGGATTCGTTGACGGCGAGCAATGCCGCAACCGCGCACACCGCGGGCTCTACGTGGTGGCATACGCACTCAACAGGCACGGCGGAGACATCCTCCATGCCGACACCGTGGCCAAGGCATATCGGGCCACCGGAGGAACCGCATGGGACGCGGTACGGGGCGATTTGGTGAAGGCCGTCGCACAGTACGTCGGAGTCAACCCCTGGAGCCTGCCGGAGATGACCCAGCAGGCACGTCCCACAGCTCTGTCGGGATTGAGTCGGCTGGTGGCCCAGAGCAACAAGCTCTCGCTCGGTAACGCGAGTGCAGGCTACTCGTCGCCGCTCGACTCGTACGAAGTGTGGTCAGACAGAGCACGACTGCAAGCGAGCGAAGCGGTCTCGCAGGTACGGGTGTCCGGGTAACGGGCTACAGATACCCTTTCGTCCCCGCAGCTGCGGGGCTGATCCTTTCTCCAGTCCCCACAAGGGCCATCCCCGCGCTTACGGAGTCACGACTGAGCGAACCGAAGCGTAGTGGGCCGAGCCCCGACTGACTACCCCGTGATCTCCCGCACCGTAATCGGCTGCTCGCCCAGTTGTGGCAGATGTACCGTCACCGCAGCGGTTCCCGCAGGGCCACCGAACGCGATCACGGGGGCGTTGGTTCCCGGGATATTGCCCGGCGGCAGGACACAGAGTGAGTGAACGGCGGCTCCGGTGACCAGGCGCAGCACTTCCTCACCCGTGTTCAAGTCCCAGAGCCGAACGGTGCTGTCGTGAGCACCGGCGCTCACGACCAACGAGTGCGCGCGGGTACGCTGGAGGACCGCGAGGGCGGAGACTGGCCCATCGTGTCCTGAGAGTTCCGGGAACGCCTCATGGTCCGGTGAGGCGGGTGACCAGCTCCGGATGACTCCATCGGCTCCTCCCGTAATCAGAAGCGGATCCTCGTCTCTGTCGCCGGGGTAAGCGGCGAGCGCGTTCACAGCGCCGATCCGGTCAGGAAGTTCCGCGTGCGGATCCTCCAAGGGGCGGCAAAGCCGTACACCCTCCCCAGCTGCGACAGCGAGGATGGTGCCCGTTGTGAGAGGCAGAGCGGCGAGCGCATGGACCGGGCCACTGTCATCGGCGCGGGGAGCATGGAGTGACCCCAGGCCCGCTCCGGTCGCAAGGTCGCAATACACAACAGCCCCGTCGCTCATCCCCGTTGCCAGGACGACTCTCTGCCCGTCCTGGAAGGTGGCGAACGTTGCCGCACGTGCCTGCGCTGTGGACCAGCCGTCCGTCAGGTACCAAGTGCCGTTCCAGCAACCGACTGTGCCATCCGGCATCCCCGCGGCAACAGTCACTGACCCGTCCGGCCAGGAATGCGTGGCGAGAGCGGTCGCGGGGCCCGGGACGGGTGAGTGGGGCAGCTCGGTCGACCACACCGTGTCGCCGGTGTCGGCGGACACTGCCCTGATGGCGTGCCCCGGTCCGCGGGACAGCAGCTTTGCAGGGCCCGAGGCTGCAGGCGATACCGCGAGCAAGGTTCCAGTGACCGGCCGGGCCGATACCGTTCGCCGGGCCCACGCCTCAGGGTTCCAGACCCGGACGGAGCGATCCAGCGAGCCGGAGATCACCACGGGGACATCCCCGCGACCGGCTACGACACCAAGTCCTGTCACCGTCTTGGTGTGATCGGCGGGGAACCGGCAGAACTCCTCTCCCGTGCCGGGGTTCCAGAGCTGCACAGAGCCGTCATCGCAGCCGCCGAGTGCAAGCAGGGTGCCTAACTCTGGATGCTGGTACGGCGCTATTACGGTGGCAGGCCGACGGATCGGCAAGCGTCGCTTCTCCTCACCGGTCAGTGCGTCCCACACGCGAACTCGCCCTGAGGAACCTGTAGCCACTGCAAGCCTCGGCCGACCCTCCGGGCCTCCAAAGAGGGTGAGTGCGCTGATATCTTCACCCAGCTCCGCGGTGGTGATGACTACGTTGAGAGACTCGGTATCCAGGACATCTACCGTGTCGGCCCTCCCCACCGCCAGCAGAGTGCGCTGCGACTCCACGGTGAGGGCGGACAGGGACCGCACCGATTGCGCTCGCTCTGGATCCCTGGCCGGAATGGTCTGCATTGTCCCGGCGAGCGGGTCGCACATGATAAGGCCGCCGGTGGTGCCGATCGCCAGTTGTGCGGCATCCCCCTTGCCGGGCAATGCGACCAGCGCCGAAACCTGATCAGTCACTGGCAGTTGCGTGACGGCACCGGTCTGCGGGTCGCACATCCATGCGCCGTCTTCGCAGCCGACGGCCAGCCAGGGCTCGCCGTATGGGCCGGGCAATGCAGCCAACGCGCGCACGCGGGCACCGCTCGGCCCTTTGACTGCACGTCCGACCATTTTGCCGGTCGACGGATCCCACACTGCGACTTGGCCTCGGGCGTCGCCGACGGCAATCAGTGAAGTCCCGTCTGCTGTAGTGAAGGAGCTGAGAGCGTGGATAGCGGCCGGTGCGTGGGCCAGCACATTGCCCGGCACCGCGAGGTCCTTCCACCGCGGCACCAGACGTCCGGCAGACGGTCCGCTCGCGGCGATGTCCGGGTCTGGTGCGGAGACGGAGCCATCCGAGTCGAAAGCGGAGAACACCAGACTGTCTGCGCGGCTGGCAAGCGGAGCATCTGCCAGGAAGGGCTCGATGCGCGTCCAGGCATATAGATGCGAGGTGTCCGGTGCATGCTCCGATAGCAGCCCAAGGGTGCCGCGTACGTTCGCATGCGTTTCCCAGGGCAGGAAAGTGTCGGGAATTACACCGTCGTTGAGCACACCTCCGGCACCGGCGTGTTGGACCAGATGACGGCGCAGATACGGATGCGGCGGCTGGTCCTTGCCCTCCAGCAGAACGCTGAAGGCGAGAGCCAGCTGCTTGTGGGCCAGGCCCGCCTCTGCAGTCTGCTCGCCTGGCGCAGCGCGTCCCGTCTCACGGCCCAGGAACGTGCGCGGTGCGTGCCGGAGTGTTTCGCTGATGCGCTCGTGGATGGGCCGGTAAACCGTCCTGCCATCCTCGACGCTGGTCGTGAGATAGCCCATCAGGCGGCTCTCAAGTACCTGCCGGATCAGAGCACCCGGAGCCCGGCCTAGTTCTGGAGATAGGGCCCTGATTGCTGCCGGCCAGATGTCGGCCCATGGCAGACCCGCCCCCTGCCCAAACGCTGTGGCCCGCAATACGTCAAGTAGCTGACCGGCCCTCATGCCGGTCTGCTGCGCCACCGCATCCAGATCCTGCCCCAGGAGCAGTTCGGTACCTTGCCGTAGGCTGTTCCGCCATTCAGGGTCATCGGGGTCAGGCAGCACGTCGCGCGCATGGAGTTGCTGGACTGCAATGCGGGCGTCCAAGAACGAGGGCGCCACATCCTCTGCAACCGCGCCTGCGAGCTCGCGCAGCCGCATGGTGTCAGGCCCAGCCGACGGACCGTCAGAGACGGGGAATGACGTCTCCAGCAGCGCGCTCACGTAACCGGCGACGTCTTGTCTGCTATCGCCGTCCGTCCGGACAACGTCACCGGCGTTCGTGGACCGGATCAACAGGCTCAGGAGGTCGGACGGCTGAGCTCGCGGAGAATACGACCCACTGGCAGAGCCGTCTGGGGCGCTACGAATCCCCAGAAGCAGGCGCACGGCGGGCTTCTCGTCGTCCGTGTACAGGCCAGCCAGCGGGCGCAGCAGATCCGTAATGACCCTGGTGGGATTCTTCGCCTCGTCGATACCGTCGATGACTACCGTCAGCGGAGCATTCCTATGCCGGGCTGCGTCCAGCACGCACTCAAGCAAGGCATCGAGAACGTCACCGCCCCAACTCGCAGATCCTGACTCATCGTTCAGTAGGACGTACAACCTCGCGGTCAGCTCAGCAGCATCCGTATTGCGGGCAAGAACCGCAGCATCGACGGCCCCCTCAGGTACGAGAAACTCCTCAGGAATGGCTTCGATGAACGGGCCATAAGTCGCATCCGCGCGGAACCCCGGGTCGCTAAGCGTCACGGCACGGGCCAAGAGGGCAGACTTCCCGGACCCTGCCTGCCCGGTGACGATGAGCGCCCCTTCTTCCCCTGTCAGAAACTCGACTATGCGTCGCACGAGAGCGGTACGGCCGGTGAAGTACCATCCCGGTTCGGCGTGATCCAGCTGGCCCGCGGCACGAGAGACCCAGTATGTGTCCAGCTCAGCACGGGAGAAGGCCACGTCACCACGTGACGCCTCTACCAGCGGGACAACCGGTTTGTACCCGGGGTTGGGTAGGCACGGGCTGGGCTGCTGATGGTCCTTTTGGGTCCGGGTACCCAGCTCAGGCCAAATGATCTGAACATCGGCCATGATCGCCGCGTCGAAGACGTGCACCATGTAAGCGAAGAAATCTTGGAAACTCAGGTGGGGAAGCGCATACCCAGTGGATTCGTTGATGCAATGCGAGTGAACCGCGCTCAGGGCGGCCGCGAACTCTCCCAGGCGCGGTGTATCGCCGCGGTTGGCGGAAGTGAGCACCACCAGCGAGCTCAGTTTGCTGCGTTCCAAGCTCAGCGCCTTGAGTCTTTGGGCCAGATCGTCACGGAGCACACCCGAGAAGCAGGAATCAACCATCACAAGAACGTGGCTAGCGCGGGAGTCCAGAACCGCCGTGATCAACTCAGCGGTCTGGAAGGCCGTTCCCAGCACGCGGTCCGCGTCGGAATCTGGCAGCAGCAGGAAGTGATGCCCGGAATCACGGCTCTCGCCGTGCCCTGTGATGTAAACGACCAGGGCCTCATCATCGTCGGCATCCTCCAATGCATGCTCATCGAGAAACCGCCGCAGGTGACGGACGCTCCGGAGCTCCTTCGGCTGCTCGGGAGTGAAACGGCGCTGCTCGTCGAGACGTTCGTCAGCCCACCATCCCTCGACGACCTTCACCTGTGCGGCAATACCGCTCTTGAAAGCGGTCCGCTCAGCAGGTGTGCCATAGTCGTAGTCCGAGATCGCGATCTCCACAAGTCGCCTCCGGAACGTCCCGGGAGCGGCAGTCTGACTCACTGCTCCGTACCCGCGATAGCGCGGGCGACTGGGACGGTACGCAGATACCGCAGCGCGCTGTGCGGATCACCGATGCCGTTGTCGACCTCGGCATCGACGACCGCGGGGGCAGCGTTCAATCCACCTCCACCGGTGATGAAATCACTCGGGTCGAAAACATTGATCCATCGAATTTCGCTAGGCAACTTCAAGGCTTCGCCCTCGGTAATGCCCAAGCCGCGACGCACCGACGGAATCCCCAAAGGTGAACCACACGTCACCAGTGTGCGCACGCCGGCCAACTGAGTGAGCGGAGTTTTCCCACGACTAAGCAGGTCGTAGGCGATCACACTGCCCAGCGAATGCCCCAAGACAACAGAAGTCGCCGCGCCAAAGGAATCAGCCACCAAACCCTGAACCTGATCGGCAAGATCCGGCTCATACAGGTAGTACCGCACCTCGCGCATCGCCTTGACGAAGAGCGCGCCACCGCCACGCGAGAAACGCCGGTCGTACGCCATTACCAAACGCGTCAACCGAGACGGCCACAACTGCGGAAGTCCCAACGTCTGCACCGATAGCTCCTGACTACGGGCTACATCGTCGGGACCGAGGATCTCCTCTAGCGCCCCGGAAGCAAACTCGACTTCCTCCTCACGCAATGGCACAGCAGCATCGAACGGGTCGTCCCCAGCCCCCAGCCGATCGGCACCGCGGGCCAGCAGCGAGGACCAGTGAGGCACGTCCAAAGCAGGCCCGCAGTCATGCAGTTCCCCCACACCGTCGAGACCGCGATGGATCGCCTTGCGCCATTCCCCTGTCAGCCGCGACTGCGACATCTTGGCCTGCCAAATCCCGTGAATCCCCACAATGTGCACCATGTGCGCATCGCCCCCGGCTATCGCCCCGCCATGTCAGACAACGAGACTAATGCGAGCCCACGCCACGACGGTGAACTCTGTCGTTTTACTCCTCCAGCCCTCAGGCCGCTACACCTCCGACAGTCTGTTGTCACCAGGACTGGACCACGTAACCATCGCCGTAGGTGCAGGCAGCACTGCTGTTCCAATCCACAGCCCTTCCCTCGAGCGCAGGGAGGATCCCCTCACCGACGGCCAGCAGCCCTCAGGGTGCGCGCGCTCCCGGCCCCCGCTCGAGTGGCCCAAGGACCCGACCGAAGCCTCGAACAACGGCAAGAACTCCCTACCCCGGGAACGTCTCCTTGGATGCTGTGCGACGCACATCAGCTCCTGCAGCTCCGCTGCATGCCAGGATATTCCCCAACTTCGTTACAAAGCTGCTCTGTTGTTCCGCTACTCCCCGCACACTCACGGATGCTCCCGACGCGGCGGCTAGGGTCGAGCACGGAGCGCCGTTCCCCACGTATATGGAGATAGTCGCTTCGACCGGCTCGTCCTGGCCGACGTGAACATCTATTTCCCGCACCAGCGGGGACGGTCCGTACGAAATCTCCAGGGCGGGTTTGACAGAGACCCGCTCCTGCCACGCGCGAGAATGGTCCCGCGCCGTGGGGGACGATGACACGTTCACCCTGCTGCCCCGGGCTTGCGCGGTTGTTCCCTGGGCCTGGCTCCTGGCGGGCGAGCTGACGGCCTGCTCACCGCACCCGCGGTGATGTACCCGGGCTGCGGCCGACGTTCAACGCGCTCACCCAGTGCTCCCCGTACCCACGGGGATGTTCCCACTGCTGGCTACCTTCGGACGAACCCCGCGTACTGCTCCCCGCGGCCGTGGGGATGGCCCCTCTTCCACGGTGGCGAACACCAGCGGCCGCGGGTGCTCTCCACACTCGCGGAGATGTTCCCCCGGCGAGCCCGAAGATGGCTGCGTACTCCGGGTGCTCCCCGTACCCGCGGGGATGTTCCTCGCCGCCGTCGCGGCCGAGGATGAGGCCGGAGTGCTCCTCGCACCCGCGGGGATGGACCCGCGTCGATGGCCGCCTCGGCGCGTTCGATCTTGTACTCCCTGCGACCGCAGGGATGTTCCCAGCAACGGCGGTCCGGGAGTTGGTTGCCCTTCACACTCCCCTCACCCGCGGGGATGCTCCCTCGTCGAACAGGCCGTTGCCCGAGTCCCGGGCCTCCTTCCCGCGCCCGCGGAGATTTTCCCGAGGAAGCGACACTTCCGGACGCGCAGTTCCGGTGATCCCTGCACCCGCGGGTACGTTCCCACCGGGCTCGTGGACCGGGACTTGTGGGGCCACCGCTCCCCGCGCCTGCAGGGATGCTCCCTCGGCCTGCACGGCGATCAGGTTGGCCAAGGCCTGCTCTCCGCGTCTGCGGGGATGTCCCCGGGCGCCGCTGCACTGGCCTCGTCACCCCATGCTGCTCCCCGCACCCATAGGGATGTTCCCGTCTGGCTGTTCTCGCCGCTGAGGTCGAAGAGCTGCCACCGCCGCGCGGATGTTCCCGGGACCGACGGGAGCACAGTGGAACTTCGTGCTGCTCCCTGCACCCGCAGGGATGTTCCCCCGAAAGCGAAAAGCCCGGCTGGCGCGCTGGGCTGCTCCCCGCGCCCGCGGGGATGTTCCCCAGCACTGACGGCACTGCCCCTTGGGCGGGTTGCGCACCCCGCGCCTGCGGGGATGGGCCCAGCTCGCGCTTGGTCATGTACGTGGCTTCAGCCTGCACCCCGCACCTGCGGGGACGTTCCCCCGACGAAGACCGACTCCATCACCCTGGGGCTCTGTTCCCCGCACATGTGGAGTTGCTCCCTCCTGGAAGGTCAGGGACGATCGCCACACGGACGGCTCCCCGCGCCTGCGGGGATGTTCCCGCGGAGACGGTTTTCGGAGTGGAGACGTGGAGGCTGCTCCCCGCACCCGCGGGGATGGACCCACGGCCGAGGAGGCTGAGGCCGCCAAGCGTGCCTACTCCCTGCGCCGGCGGGTATGGCCCCTTCTTCCTCGACCGGAACCCAAACAAGGAAGACTGCTCCCTGCACATGCGGGGATGGACCTCAGGGCCGAAGTCCGTCAGCTGGACACGATACTGTTCCCCGTTCACGCGGGGATGGTCCCAAGGTCCAGGAGGATGCTGACGGCTGGATGGTCTGCTCCCCACTCACGCGGAGATGGTCCCGTGATGTCCGTGCGGTGCTGAGCGGCAAGGCCCTACTCCCCGCGCACGCGAGGATGTTCCCAGAGCATGCTGACGCAGTGGAAGCGGCGGGAGGTGCTCCCCGCGCCTGCGGGAATGTTCCCAGCGGCCGCTTGTCGCCGTCGACCATGGCGCCGAGCTCCCCGCGCTTGCGGGGATGTTCCCGACATCACCCGCGCCGAGTACGCGCTCCGCCTGTGCTCGTTCCCCCTGTCTGCGAGATCCCCGAGCCGGACCCGCCGTGCTCCCCGCACCCGCGCGGATGTTCCCCACGACCTTCGGCCGCGTCGGTACCTGGAGAGGTGCTCCCTGCACCCGCGGGGATGTCCCAGCGGGCCGATACCGCCGGTACCGGTGTCCTCCTGATCCCCGTGTCCGCGGGGATGGCCCAACCTGGCCGGGGGCCGCCTCGTTTCCGGGGCTCTGCTCCTCGCGCACGCGGGGATGGACCCTTGGGAGACTCGGCTTCGGAGACCTCCGCCTTTTACTCCCCGCACCCGCGAGGATGGCCCCCTCCAATCGCAGGAGGAAGAGGCCCTCGACGTCCGCTCCCCGCGCCTGCGGGGCTGGACTCCGCGAGATCGCCGACCGCGTCCGCCCCGTCCTCTGCTCCCCGCGCCCATGGGGATGGACCCGTCGTCTCCGCCGGGCTGATGGCCACTTGGTCCTGCTCCCTGCACCCGCGGGGGATGAACCCTCGGCAGGAGCCGCAACGAGCGGCATCGGAGCCCCCTCCCCGTGCACGCGGGGATGTTCCCCTACGAAGCAGCTTCTGCGCATCAGCCTAACCACCTGCTCTCCGCATCTGCGGCTGAGCTCGCCGGTCACGCAGGGCGCTGCATCGGTGATGTCCGGGTGTGCGTTACGGGCGACTGCTCTCCGGGGATCCGGACGGGTGGACGCAGTTGAGGTCGAGGAGTGGTACGAGGCTGTTCAGCAGGCGGCGGCCGAAGGTCGCTTCTTCTTCGTGGAGATAGCAGTGGTCGTAGCGGCTGATCATCGCTGAAGGGCCGCCTAGCTCGCCCACGTAGTGTCCTGCCCCCCCCAGAACGTGATCGGCAACGGTCACAAGACATTACGGGCAGCCCTGTGCACTGCCTCCTGCCCACAGGGGGTGGGTATTCTCCGAGAGTCACGCAACGTGGCGGTCCCGGCAGACGGAGCTGGTGCCGTCGGACTGAGGAAACCCGGATGTGGGTGTGCAGCGTGATTCTGGATAGTTGCTGCATGAGCCCGCTTGCCGTTGCGTGTGCTGTTGTCGATGAGAAGTTTCCTGCCGCTCGGGCTGCCTTCTTGGAGGCAGCACCACCCCGAAGCGGTGCACGCCATGTCCGACCTGGACATTGTCGTTCTACTCCCCGGGCCTACGGCCCCGTACCGGGAGAGCCTCCTGTACAGCCCCTGGCCTGTGGAGCTCCTTGTTGCACACTGAGGTGTCCTGGCAGGCCTTCATCGAGCGTGAGATCAGCCAGAGGCGTTCGCCTCTGCTGTGGATGTGCGCGGAAGGCGTACTGCTCCTCGATCGTGACGGTGTCGGAGAGAAGAAGATCGCCAGCGAGGCCCAAAGACTCGTGGCAGCAGGAGTTCCAAAAGCGACAGCAGGCGAGTTAGGGGACCGGCGTTACGGCATCACCGATCTCTTGGATGACCTAGCGGGATGTGACGACGCCGGGGAACGAGTGTTCATCGTGACCGAACTGGTTCGGCGTGCAGCCGAGTTGGTCTTGGTGGTGAACGGCGCGTGGCTCGGCGGCGGGAAGTGGCTGGCTCATCACGTCGAGGCGGTCGAGCCAGGCTTCAGCAGGAAGCTGAGCACAACCGTCCGTGCTGACCTGGCGGGACACGGGGAGGATCTGGTTGGCATGGTTGACGCCGTGCTGAATCGGCGCGGCAGGCGCTTGTGGGCCGGTTGCCAACGTGGCGGCGTCGTACAGCAACTCGGCCAGCGGTCAGTCTCGGTTCGCCAGCCTTGGCGCCTTAACGTCCGGCAGCCATCGCCATCGGTCTTGGATCCTGGCCCGCACTCAAGAGGAAATGCTTGACAGTCCTGTGGAACAGCTTGTCGGCGGGGCTTCGTCGGGATGGGGGCGCAGCATCGGTCCGGTTACTTCGATGGGTGCTTCCAGACCATCGAGCAGCGCAATGATTCGGTCAATGTTGGTGAGGCGACGTCTGCCCGATTCGAGTAGGGACAGGAAGGATTGGCTGAGCTCGGTGAGGGTGGCCATGTCCTCCTGCCGGAGCTCGCCGAGTTCTCGGATGAGGCGGCATAGGGTGCCGAAGTCCCGTTGGATCAGGGCCGTCTTCACGTCCCTGTGCTGCCATACGTGCGGTGGGACGAAGGGAACCCTCGGCTGTTCAACCTCCCTTCCACGGCCGCATCCACAGCACAGGTCAGCGGGGTTGTACCTGCTCAGCCGACAGGAACAGCGGATGCACCGGCGTTCTCCCTGCGCGACCACAGGTACCTCGGCGGCTTGCATCGCCGGCACGGTCATCCACTCCTCCACGGAACGAGCCTTCAACCTGAAGAGCGCCACGTCGGCGCAGGTACCAGTAAGCCGTGGCCGCGAGCGATTGACAGTGGACAGGGTTAACAACCGGCCTCGTTAACTGTTAACCCCCCACGTCAGCCTGGGGTTAACGTCATGATGGGCTCCATGTGAGTTGGGATCGCGGAGGGGCCGATGGGGGCGAAGAGCAAGCTGCAGGCGGCCCGACTGCGTGCTGACTGGACACAAGCTGAGCTGATCGACGCGTTGGTCGCTGCTGCGGATCGGCTAGGCGTGGCATCGCCGTCACCGTCCAGTTGGAAGACCCTCATCTCGATGTACGAGAACGGGCGCCGTCCGGTCAGCCCGGACCATCGGCCTTTGTTCCGCGAGGTGTACCGGGCCACGGACGAGGAGCTCGGCTTACCGATCTCGGAGAAGGTGCCGGAGCTTCAGGCCGCTCCGCCTTCGACTCTGTTGCGCAGCAAACTGCCTGTGCCGGTGAACCCGGAGATGCTCAAGTACCTGACGTCGGTGCTTGATCAGCACGCGCAGGCCGAGCCGTTGGTCGGTCCGCTGTTTCTCGTCGCCCCTGTCGAGGCTCAGGTGCCTCTGATTGAGCAGATGTGCTTGGAGGCGTACGGGCCCCTGCGGGAACGCGTGCTGCGTCTCGGCGCCCGGTACACCGAGTTCCTGGGCTGGCTGTACCAGGACGTGGGCAACTCTGATGAGGCCATGAAGTGGACGAGCCAGGCCATGGACTATGCCCAGGAGCTGAACGACTCGTCGCTCATGGCGTACATCTTTCAGCGGCGAAGCAACATCGCCACGGAGGCCGGGTATGCCGGGCACGGGGCTGGACTTGCCAGCGCGGCCCTACGGTATGCACCGGATCTCTCCCCTCGCGTTCGTGCGGTTGTCCTGCGCCAGCTGGCGAACAGCAAAGCCAGCCTGGGCGAACATGCCGAGGCCATGCGGGCCATCGATCAAGCTCTGGAGGCCGCGGTCCAAGGGGACGACGACGATCCAATGGCCGGGTACTGCTCCGTCGCCTACGTCGAAATGGAGGGAGCCAACTGTGATCTCCGACTGGAGCGACCAGAGAACGCAGTCGGTACCTTCACGGAAAGCTTGCAGCACTGGCCGGCGGTACAAGAGCGTGATCGCGGGCTGTGCCTAGCACGGCTGGCGACAGCAGACGCCACCATGGGCAATGTGGAGAGCGCACACGCCGCAGCCCAACAGGCGCTCCGTATTGCCGAACAGACCGGTTCAGCTCGTATCCGAGATCAGCTGTTCCGTCTGCAGCCCCGTCTTGCGCCGTGGCGCAAGCTGGTGGAAATCTCCGAGCTGAACCAGGCGCTCGACAGTTTGAAGGGCGCCGCCGTGTAATACGAGCGAAGGAGCACCGTGAACCTGCTGCCGACTGCTACCAGCACCGACGTCGAGAAGCAGCAGCCCCGGGTCGCCGTGCTCCCCGTCGGCTCCTTCGAACAGCACGGTCGTTACCTGCCGCTGGTCACGGACACGGCGATCGCCTGCATCATCGCCCGAGAGATCGCGAACACCTATCCCGTGCATCTGCTGCCTCCCATTACCGTGTCGTGCAGCCACGAACACGGCTCCTGGCCGGGCACGGTCAGTATCAGCGCCAAGACCTTGTTCGCGGTGATCGACGACATCCAAGCGTCACTCGCACGCTCTGGGATCGAAAAGCTGGTGATCGTGAACGGGCACGGCGGGAACTACGTACTCTCCAACGTGGTCCAGGAGGCGAACGTCGACGGGCCTCGCATGTCGCTGTTCCCCCTCAGCTCCGATTGGGAGCAGGCCAGGAAGCACGCCGAGTTGGTATCCGACCGGCACGGCGACATGCACGCCGGTGAGATCGAGACCTCCCTGCTCCTGCACGCTGCCCCAGAGCTTGTGCGGCCTGGCTACGAGAACGCGGACCACGACGGTGGAGCACGGCGGTTCCTCCTGACGCTCGGCATGGGCGCCTATACCGACTCTGGCGTGATCGGCTACCCCTCCTACGCAACGGCCGCCAAGGGGAAGGCCGTGCTGGCCAGCCTCACGGACGCCTTCGCCGAGCATCTGGAAGTCCTTGGTGAGCCCTCGACAGGTCGTCTCGTAGGCGGCTGACTCGTCGCGAGCCCGTTGTCCGGACGACCAGCAAGGCAGAGTCCGTAATGCGGCATCTCCAGGCATACGCTGGCGGCCGGTTCGGCGGCGCTAACACGCTTCGTGGCGCTCGGGCCGGTCAGCGTGGTGCGGGTCTAGTGGAGGGCAGTGTGTCAACTGGTGCTGGCGGGGCCAGTCTTGGCGAGAGCGACCGTGGACATCTCGGTGGTCGTCGAGTACTCACCGCAGAGCAAGTCAGGCGGGCCCGGCAGGCGGCTCGGAAGGGCGTCTCCGTTGATCAGCTGTCGCGAGAGATCAACGTGAGCAATAGGGCGCTTTCCAAGGCGATCTACGGGGTGACGTGGAAGCACCTGACAGAACCGCCGCCACTGGCGCGGCCTGCCCCCGCGGACCCTGACCAGCCGAGCCCGACGGTTCTGGATCGGGACCGAGTCCGCAGACTGAGGCACGACCACGAGCTAGGCGCTTCGGTTGGCTCCCTCACGTCGGAAGAGGGGCTGTCCTACAACACCGTGCACGATGCAGTCCGCGGTGTCACCTGGGTCGAGGGGGACGGGGCATCAGAGGAATCTCCCGAGCACCAGCGCCCCGGCGTATTGCTGACCGCCGATGTGGTTGCCGACATGCGCCGTGCACACGCCACTGGCGCTTCCTTGCGTTCACTCGCCGACACGTCCGGCCTGGCCTACGCCACGGTCCGAGCCGCAGTGCGCGGAACCACATGGCGCCACATCACCGACCCACCTCCCGTGCCCCCCACAGGGCGAGGCGGGCAGCATGCGCTCACCGTTGAACAGGAGGCGGCTCTCGTGGAAAGGCGCGAGCGGGAAGGAAAGACGTACGCCCAACTCGGTGCAGCCTTCGGCATCAGCGAGGCCACGGCTTGGCACGTCTACCATCGCGCACTGCGCAACGAGCAGGGAGCCCACGGGTCTTCCGATTCATAAGGGCGCTGAGGTTGTCGCGCGGGCCAGCAGTACGCTCCCGTACTGGCTCGGCCAGCGGGAGGGGAACCATGATCCGGAGTCTGCGCAGTCAGCTCGATGCCCGACAACAGGGGAAAGCCGACGCGGCTATCCGGAAGCTGAAGGACAACACCGAAGTGCTCGGCATCGGTCCGGTGCCAGAATCGCTCTGCGCCGCCATCAAGGAGCGGTATTTGACGGCTCCGCTGGCGTGGGCCGTCATGGTGCCAGTCGCCGTGATTCAGTGGCTGCTCTTCTATCGGTTGATGAACAACCTACTGGTAGACGAACTACCGCAGCACGCTCCGCAGTGGCTTGTTGATGACTTAACAGGCAAAGCGCCTGGATCTGTCACGAGTGGGGCGGCCTGGATACAGTTCGCACGGGACTGGGTGCTGGGAATCAGCTATCTGCTCATTATGCGCCGCACGATGGTCTACCTGGCAATGACCTTCAACCTGCGAGCGTTCATGTTCGAGCGCGTGGACAGGTGGGCCGACCTGATAGGCGAGTGCGCGGAAGTCGTGCGCGCGCCGTCCGTTCACGAGCGCCACCATCATGGGCCGAGCCTCCGCTTCGCGATACTCCGCGTGCGCGGGGCGGCTTGGTCGCGAGGTACCGTGCGCTCCTTCGACTGGCAGCGTCGCATCACGCTACGCCGCCACGCCTTTCGCGTCGTAGCGGCGCTACGGGAGGCTCGGGGAGAGTTCGTCACCGACCCAAAGTCCGCGGCGAAGCGACTGGGAGAGCTGACGCTGACGATCAGCGAACGGTACGTGGACCGGCGTGTCGACATGCTGCTTGACGAAGGCGACATCGGGGAGGCTGGACGTTCCCGGCCGCGCGGCGAGGCACTGCAATTGGCGATCTCGGCGGTCCTGCTGGCGGTGATCGCATTGGTGGCTTCAGCCTTCCACCTGCCTGTGCCCATCACCATGGCAGCCGTCGTGATCACCGTCGCCGTCGTATACCGCAGTGCGGTCGCCGCAGGTTTGGGCGTTCTAGCCGCCCTCTCCCCCCTGTTCTTCCCCGGGAAATAGGCCCAACCTCTGGCGCATGCATGCCTGCGCCGGGTCCCGCATCCTCGGATAAGGATGTGGGAAGAATCCCGAAACGCGATTCCCGTGCGTGTCGGCTCAAATAGCATGCTGTGATGCGGCCAAATCCTGGGCAAGTACTGCACTTCTCCGAGGATCCGACGATCACCCGCTTCATCCCCCGCGTTTCACCGACGTCGAAGGATTCGGGAGCCTATGTCTGGGCGGTCGACGCCGCCCGCGCCCCGGACTACTGGTTCCCCAAGCAGTGTCCCCGGGCTATGGCCTGGGTGACGCCCGACACGTCCCCTGCGGACCGCGAGCGGATCATCAGCCCAGGCGGGGGCTATCGAGTACACGCGATCGAGTACGACTGGTTGGACGAGATTCGAAACGTCCGTCTCTACGCCTACCGGTTCGACTCCTCGCTCTTTCGCCCCATCGGCGGGCCCACCCCGCGTGCTCACGTCGCGGAGGAGCCCATCGAGCCACTGGGTCCCCCCGAACCCGTCGGTGATCTCTTTGCCCTGCACGCCGAGGCCGGCATCCAGCTGCGGGTCATGGATGTCTTGTGGCCGTACTGGGAGACGGTGATCACTAGCACCCTCGGCTTCAACGGCATACGGCTGCGCAATTCCTTGGGGCACCCCGCCCACCGGCCCGAGGCCCGCCCGCGAATGCGCCTCGGCCAAGCAAGCTCGGCTGGAGCAGCTACGGAAGGGGAACGAGACGGAACGCAGGGCGGAAGGGTGTCCCAATAGGGTCTGCGATCCGCGCGTTCAGGCGAGGATCGGCCCGGTGATCTCAGCGGCGAGGCGGCGGCGACATGCGGCGAGCCGTCCGGTTCTCCCCCTATCCCGCAACTGATCGCGGTCTGTAGTTCCACGGAGACAGATCGAGAAGGCGCGAACGAGCACCCGATGGGAATCGGTAGGCTTGCGGCATGTCTACTGCCTCCACGCGCGTACGTTTCGCCCCGTCTCCGACCGGAATGTTCCATGTTGGCGGGGCCCGGTCGGCTCTCTACAACTGGGCCGTCGCACGACAGTCGGGGGGCAAGTTCGTCCTACGCATCGAGGACACCGACGCGGCCCGCAACAAGCCCGAGTGGATCGACGGCATCATCAGCGCGCTCGCATCCATCGGGATCTCCAAGGACGACCCCGCCTTTGAGGGCCCCTACTTCCAGTCGCAGAACGCTGACCGGCACCGCGAGGCCGCCCAGCAGCTCTATGCGCAGGGCCGCGCCTACTACTGTGACTGCACCCGTGAGCAGGTGCAGGAGCGGACCGGTTCGCAGCACCTCGGCTACGACGGCTTTTGCCGGGACCGGGGCCTGGAGTACGTGGAGGGCCGGGCGCTGCGCTTCAGCACGCCCACCGAGGGCGAGACGGTCGTCGTGGACCTGATCCGCGGGGAGCCGTCCTTCCCGAATTCGGCGATCGAGGACTTCGTCATCGCCCGCGGAGACGGCTCCCCTGTCTTCTTGATCGCCAACGTCGTCGACGACCTCGACGAGGGGATCACCCTCGTCATCCGGGGCGAGGAGCACCTGTCGAATACACCGAAGCAGCAGCTGCTGTGGGAGGCGCTCGGCGCGAAGCCCCCGGTGTGGGCGCACCTGCCGGTGATCGTGAACGAGAAGCGGCAGAAGCTGTCCAAGCGCCGCGACAAGGTCGCCCTTGAGGACTACCTCGCGGAGGGCTACCTGCCCGAGGCGATGACCAATTATCTGATGCTGCTCGGCTGGGGCCCCGGCGACGACGTAGAGCTCCTCCCGTACGAGGAGCTGGAGCAGAAGTTCCGCGTCGAGGACGTGAACACCTCCCCGGCCTTCTTCGACGTCAAGAAGCTGTCCGCGTTCAACGGCGAGTACATCCGTGCCCTGCCGGTGGAGAAGTTCATCGAAGCGTGTGAGCCGTGGCTGCGTGCACCGCATGCCAACTGGGCGCCCGAGGACTTCGACGAGGAAGCCTGGAAGGCGATCGCCCCGCACGCCCAGACCCGCGTGGCCGTCCTTTCCGACATCACGGCCAACGTCGACTTCCTGTTCCTGAAGGAGCCGGTCGAGGATGAGGCGTCCTGGACCAAGGCGATGAAGGGCGACCCGGTAGCCCTGCTGACTACAGCTCGCGCCAAGCTGGAGACGGCTGACTGGTCGAGCCCCGAGGCTTTGAAGGAGGCCGTCCTAGCGGCCGGCGAGGAGCACGGCCTCAAGCTCGGCAAGGCCCAGGCTCCCGTCCGTGTCGCCGTCACCGGCCGCACGGTCGGTCTGCCCCTCTTCGAGTCGTTGGAGGTCCTGGGCAAGGACCGCACTCTGGCCCGGATCGACGCCGCTGTGGAGAAGCTCGCCGTCTGACCAGAGCGTGATCAGGGTCCCGCCACCTCTGTGAGGAGGCGGGACCAGGCGTCACGGAAGTACGTCGTGTCGAAGCGGGCGAGTGTCTCGTACACGGTCTTCGACTCGCCTGGTGGCGCGTCTGCGCGGTCCCGAATCTGCTGCGGCAGCTGCCGCAGATCGGGTACCGGTTGCTGGGTGAGGTTCGCGAGATCACCGAGTCCGGCGATCGGCCGGATGAGGCAGGGCAGGCCAAGGAGCAGTGCTTCCGCTGCGCAGCGGCTCCAGCCTTCCTTCATACGGGGAGCGAAGACTCCGACGTCGCAGGCCCGCAGCAGTTGCAGGTACTGCGGGCGAGGCAGGTCGTAGTGGTGTCCCGGGGAGCCGATGGTGTTGCTGCCCGTGGTCACCAGGTGGAGTCCGGGCTCGTTCTCGATGGCGGCGGCCACCGTGTCCGTGCCTTTCCAGTGCACCGCTTTGCCCGCGTACACAGAGATTTCGTCTTCCGGGAGATCGAACTGAGCCTTGCACTCGGCAGAGTCCATGGCGTGTACTTTGTCGATCTCTGCGAGGTCGAAGGCGTTGTAAATCACCTGGACGTTGTGCACTCCGCGGGCCCGGAGGAACGCCGCCCAGGACGGGGCGACACATACGACCGCTCGGCATTGAGTCAGTACCGCGAAGAGTCGGCGCCACAGCAGCGGTTCAAGGGGGCGGGAGTCGAACTGCAGCGGTTCGTAGTGGTGGAAGATGAAGACGGTGCGGGCCCGCATTTCCGGGGTGAACAGCAGGATGCTGAGGTCGTCCCACAGGAACGTGCCCGGCTCATGCTTGAGGTCGCGGATGTGGGGCGCGAGGCGGGCAAGGTGGCGTACCTTCCGGCCTGGGCGGACGGTGTAGCTGCGTTTGAAGTCCGGCACCGTACGCCAGTCGATCTGGTCGGCGGTGGTCTCGTGGATCATGCGGAGGTAGACACGGCCTCCGGTGCGGCCTTGTGGCTCCATGGAGTGGATGACCGGCTTCATGTGGCGGCCTCCGCCTGAGCGTGGTGCTCGGCGGTGAGTAGTTCGTGCGCAGCACGCAGCGGTGCGCTCGCGTCGCGGTGCTTCTCGGCGAGCGGCAGGTACGTGCCGGTCAGGGTGCTGAGGAATCGTGCTTGGCGCCCTGGATCCGGGGAGTGGCGTAGGTCGCGGAGGTTGTCGATGCGGTCTGCGAGACGGACAAGCAGTTCGTCTGAGCCGAGGGCTTGGATCTTGGTGTGCCAGGCGTCGGCGTCGCGTGGCTGCTTAGGGCGTTGTTCCAGGCGGTGGTCGGGCGTCATGGCGCGCAGATGCTGCGCGAGGGGTCTGCCCAGGCCGGATTCGATGAGTGGCTCAGCGGATGGGGAGATTTCCAGCGCGTCGTGCAGGAGGCCGAGGATGAGCAAGTCGGGCTCGACGACACCGAGTTCGCTCCTCAGGATGGTCACGACGCGCACCGGGTGATTGATGTAGGGGGTGCCCTGGTCGCGTACGTGACCGGAGTAGATCGCTATGGCTAGGGCTATAGCGTGTCGGCCGCGCTCTCGGTCGGGCGCCGCCCAGTCCTTGAGGCCGAGTTCGTGAGTCACGGTCGAGGTATTGGTCATGTGCGATCCGTTCCAGAGTTGGCCGGCAGGACGGTGGACTCCTGTATGTGGGGGGCGAGGATCAGCCTGTCGCCGACGGCCAGGGCGTCGAGGCCCAGCTCGACCGCCGCGTCGACGGCTTGCTTGGCGGTGCGGAGGATGGGCGTTCCCTTGAAGTTCAGGGAGGTGTTGAGGAGCACGGGCACGCCGGTGAGCTGGTGAAATTCCTCCAGGAGCGGGCGGACTCCGGAGTGGTCGCGGCTCACGGTCTGCAGCCGGGCGGTTCCGTCGTGGTGGACCACCGCGGGTATGCGGCTCGACTTGCAGTTCCGGACGCGTACGACACGGTTCATGAACGGGTCGGCCTGTCCGAGGAACCAGGCGTTGGCTTCCTCAGCGAGCGTCAGGGGTGCCAGGGGCCTGAAGTCGGCGCGCTGTTTGAGGGTGTTCAGTCGGGTCTTCGTGGCTTCCTTGCCGGGGTGGGCGAGGATCGACCGGTGGCCGAGGGCTCGCGGTCCGAACTCCATTCCGCCCTGTGCCCAGCCCACGATGTGGTGGTCAGCGAGGAGTGCGGCGACCGTGGGGATCAGGCGGTCGCCGAGGCCGGTGATGCTCCGGTATCCACCTGCAAGGACGCCATCGGGCAGAGTGCCGGGGAGCGGGCCCCAGTCGGCATCCTCAGGTGTAGGGAGGAGCGGTTGGCCAAGAACGTAGTTCCAGGCGTAGAGGGCAGCACCGACCGCAGTGCCGGCGTCGTGGGGTGCCGGGGCGACGAACAGGTTCTCGAAGCCGGATTGTTCGGCGAGTGTCCCGTTGAGGTGCGAGTTCAGGGCACAGCCGCCGGAGAAGACCAGCGTGCGTGCGGCCGTCAGATGTCGCAGGTGGCGGGCCACGTGAACGACTGCTTCGGCGAAGACTCGCTGTGCTGCTGCGGCGAGGTCGGCGCGCGCGTCCAGCGACTGCGCGTGAGCAGACCGGGCGGTCCGCATGCCGCCGTCGAGACGGAGCGGGGTGTCGGAGTCGTAGGAACCCCAGGGGGCCGCAATGTGTACGTGCCCGTCGTCGCCGAGGTGGATGAGGTCTCGGAGTTCCTTGTAGTAGTGATCCGGGTCGCCGAACGCGGCCAGGGCCATCATGCTGCCCTCGGCTTCGTTGCCCGGCGGAATTACCCGCTGTGCGAGGTTGCGGTAGAAGTGACCGAGTGAGGGGTGGGTGCGTTCGGGGCCGGTGGGACCTGGGGTGACTGCTGGCGTGACCTGGTGGATGCGGTCGATGCGGTCAGGGGTCAGGGTGTAGCCGGTGATGCGTTCTCGTCCTTCGGCGACGTCCGCGCCGAGGGCGGAGCCACCTGCGTCGATGACGAGCCCGGCTGCGCGCTCTTCGCCGGAGAGCAGGTAGCCGGAGAGAACGTGCGCGGTGTGGTGAGAGATGAGCTTGAGCCGCTTACCCAGTGCCACGGGCAGCATCCCGGCGAGTTCCGTCTGCTCAGGTGATGCCCACGACCCGCTTCGGGGGGTGGATCGCATGGCGGGGGTCCATACGTGGTCGATGTCGTCGACGGTGATGTTGGCGGCTTGCAGGCACCAGTCGAGAGCGTTGGTGGGGACGGTGAGGATGCCCTTGCGGGTGGTGCGGTTGTGCTTGATGCCGCTCCATCTCTCCTCCTCGGCGGCGTAGATGCGGCCGTCGACGATGAGGCAGGCGGAGGTGTCGTGGTGGAAGTTCAGGCCGAGTACAGCGGGCATGGAGGCTCCCGGAGAGTGGGGGTTCAGACAGCGGCTGTACGGGTGGGGGCGGCGGGTGCGGGGACGATCTGGAGACCCGAGTCCTGGTACTCGTGGCACTTCAGGCAGAAGTCGTAGTGCTTGCGGCGCGGCGCGAAGACCTTGGCGGCGAAGTCGTCGTCCCAGACCGTGAATTCGCTGTCGTTCTTGGCCATGGCGTTAAAGCATCGGTAGCAGTCGCCGTCGACTTCGATCATGAGGTGTTGGTCAACGTTGCGGTCGCAGAGTCCGCCGAGGTCGTTGGCTGGCTGGCCGACGTCGATGTGGTGGACATGGTTGGTGACGTGGATGGCGCCATGCTCGTCGCACAACGCAGCCAGGTCTGCGAGACGGTCTGGTGCGATGGCCTCCAGGACGCTGTTGATGACGACGGTCGTTCCGGCCTCACGAAGGACGGGGATGACGGCACGGACTTCGTCGTAGTTGTCGTGTTCTTCGTCGCAGCCGATGAGGACCTGGTCGTAGTGCGCGAGGGTCGACTCGAGGATGCGGTCATTGCGGGCCAGGGTGATCGCGTTGGTGCCGAGCACCATGGTCAGGTTCGGGAAGCGGTCGTGCGCAAGGCTGCTGAGCTGGCTGAAGTCGCGGTGGACGGTGGGCTCGCCACCGTTGATGTGCAGCTGCCGGAAGGGGATCTGTTCGAGGCGGTCGAGGACCTGGGTGAAGGTGCTCAGCGGCATGTTCTCGCCCTGGCCGCCTTCGGCGAAGATGCAGAAGTCGCAGTGGCGATTGCATTTCGTTGTGATCTTGATCTTCGCGGTCTTGAGGGTCCTTTGGGCGGCCGGCAGCAAGGAGGACGGCGTCATGGAGAGCCCCTTTGGGTCACGCGGAGTGGGCGGAGAGGAAGTCTTCGACGACCGAGTGGTGACGGCGCCAGAGGGCGAGGAGGTCGCGAAGGGTGTTTGCTGTGGTCGGGCCTGGCGGCAGCAGTGCCGTCATGGCCTTGGCGAGCAGCGCGTCATCGCTGGTGACTCGGTCGGCGAGGCGGGTCAAGGTCTTCCGCGCTGAGTGGAGTTCCTTCTCCTCGCGGGCGATGAGGTAGCCGGTTGCGGTCTGTGGCGGCGGGTTCAGGTAGTAGATCCAGCGTGCGACGCGTACGCGGAGCATTCCTGCGGTAGTGGTCCAGGCTTCCGTGTCTGTCGCTGCCGCTTCCGGTAGTGCTCTGGGTGCCGGTGTCCGGTGGAGTATGGCGTCGACGGCGGCATGGGCTGTGCGCAGTAGCTCATCGGAGGGAGGTCCCGCGTCTGGTGTCGTGGCCAGTCGAAGGAACTCCTCGGCGTGCGCTTCGAGTTCGCCGGGGTGCCATTGGTTGAGTGCTGCGGTCTTTCCGGGGTAGCGGGTGCGCGTAGCGAGAGCGGCGGCCGCGAGCCAGCAGGGGGCCACGTAGTGCCAGGCGATGCAGTGCTTTCGATAGCTGTCGAGATCGTGGAGGACGTTGTCGGTGCTGTCCTTGTCGAGCTGGTATCGGCCCCCGATTCGCGCATCGAGGATCCCTCGGTAGAACCGCTCGTCTGCGCTGCTCCACGGCATCATCTGTGCTCGGGATCTCCACTGCTGGAGAGAGGTCGTGTTGCCCGCGGCCAGGCTCCAAGTGAAGAGTTCGGCCGGTGAGACACGGTTCCGGTCGAGCTCGCTGATCGTGAACGCGAATCCCGGCGGGTGCTCAAGCAGACGGCTGTGCGCCGGGTCCAGGCGTACCGCCTGGTCGTGGGCAGCAGCCAGGCGCTCATTCCACTCCCACCAAGAGCCGGGGGCCTGGTCGAGGATGACACGAACGTCGATGTCGGAGTGCGGTGCGATGAGGTCGCCAGCCTGCCACTTGTGCGTGAGCATTGTCGCTGCCGCACCGTGGGTGGCCAGCTGCTCGGCGTAGACGACTCCGAGGTGCGTATACGACGTGGTGTGGGTGGTTGTCACTCGGCCTCCCCTGCCGGTCGGCGAAGAGAACACCCTCCGCCTGTATTGCCGCCCACCGGCAGCAGGGGAAGAACGGGCACGCCCTGCGGCCTCTCGAGGCGGTCCCAGCGGAGGTCGTAGTCGACGTAGTGGAAGCCCTCCCAGGCTTCGTTGCTGTCGCGTTCGAGCATGGCGCGGAAAAGGTGGGCATAAGCGTCGGCCATGGTGCCGTCCGCGAGATGCGGCTTCAGGGGAATGTCCCGGTTGTGGAGGATGCAGGGCCTGGCGATGCCGGTGGGGGTGATCTTGATGCGGTTGGCGTCGGAGCACGTGGCGCACGAGGAGTTGGAGATGAACCCGATGGAGCCAGCCCATCCCTGCGGTTGCAGGTAGCGTCCGGGGCTTCGTACTCCGAGCTCGGTTCGCGAGATTTCGCCAGCTTGCTCGAACCAGGTGTGGAGCCGTTCGCGGACTTCTGCCTCGGGCACGAACTCGGTGGGGAACAGTGCCTCGGCCGGTCCGATACGTTGCAGCTCGATCAGCCGTACAGCAATGGGGAGTTGCTTGGCGAGCTCGGCGACGCCGAAGGCATCGTCCAGGTAGGACCGCTGAAGGACGCAGTTGATTTTGACCTTGAGGCCGAGTTCCAGTGCCCGGTCGATCGTGGCCCGGGAGATGCGGGGATCACCGCCACCCATGATCTCGGAGGATCGTGACGGATCCAGGCTGTGGAGGCTGATGTTCAGGTAGGTGAGCCCGGCGTCGTGCAGCGCGTCGACCGTAAGGCCGCGGCGCAGGTTGCCGTGGCTCGTCATACCGATCGTCGCTTCGCTGCCGAGCCCGTCGGAGAGCGCCCCGATGATGTCGATGATGTCGGCGCGCAAGGTCGGCTCTCCCCCGGAGCAGTGCGCCTTGCGGATGCCCCAGCGTCCGGCTTCATTCGCGATGCCCGCGTAGTCGGTGACGGTGAGCGTCTTGTCCTTGTGCCCGTAATCAGGCATGCACCGCGGCTTGCAGAAGACGCAGTCGAGATTGCAGATCGAGTTCAGCGTGAACGCCAGGTATGGGTGGTTGCGGCCAGTCGCGCCGAACGATTGCAGCAGGTCATTCTGGGACAGGTGCTGCTCAGTGGTCATGCGGCCCTCCAAGAGTTGGGGTGACAGCGCCGTTGAGGGGCTGGTCGGCCAGGAAGAGCTGAAGGTTGTCGTGGAAGAACGCGACCGCCTTGTTCATGTACGTGCGGCTGAATACCGCGCTCTTCGGCGTGAGCACGATCCGTGGATGGTGGCGGAGCGGGTCGTCGAGCGGGGGTGGTTTGTGCGGCAGTACGTCGAGGGCCGCGCCGGCCAAAGTGCCTGAGTCGAGGGCGATCAAGAGCGCATCGTGGTCGACGGTGCTAGCTCGCCCCAGGTTGATGAAGACCGTCCCAGGGCTACACGCCTTGAAGGCGGCCTCGTCGAAGAAGCCGTGCGTTTCTTCGGTTGCGGGAAGCAGGTTGACGACAGCCCGTGAACGCGCGAGTGCTTCATGAGCCCGATGTGTCGGCGTCCATTCGATGCCGCCGGGTTCGGAGCGTGGAGAGTGGCGTCGTACACCGATGACGTGCATGCCGAGGGCTTGTGCGATCCCTGCGAGTTGGGTGCCGACAGATCCGCAGCCGATGATCGTGAGGTTCTGCCCGTTCAGGTCAAAGAAGCTGTTGGCGAGGTTGTCCTTCCACCACACGGACCGGGTTTGGAGCCGGGCGCTCTCGAACAAGCCGCGGGAGAAGCCGAGGAGCAGGCCGATGGCGTGCTCTGTCATCGGTTGGCCGTGGTAGCCGTACCCGCGGGTGAGCAAGATGCCCGCACTCTGGATCTCTGCGACCGGCCAGTGATCGATGCCCGCAGATGGGGTGGCTGCCCAGGTGAGTCGTGAAACGGTCGTCAGCCATCCCTTGTCGAACGTCCAGCCGAAATAGACGTCGGCGTCACGGATCTCGTCTGCGACGGCGTGATCCTCGACGAACCGGAAGCGGACGTCCGGAAAGGCGGAGTGCAACTGGCTGGCGTGCTGGTTGGATAACTGCCAGAACTCGTAGGGCGAGTTGAGACAGATCAGCGCGTTCGTCGTCATACACGCGTCCTCTCAGCAGTGCTGAGCGCCATCGCCCAGGGGGTGTGCTGGCGGAGGTAGGTGCGGATAGTGGCGTCGTAGTCGTGCCGGGTCGAGAGAAGAGCCCGGCTGCGGCTGCGCATCTGCTCACGCTCTTGGCTGCTCATGTGCAGTGCGTGCTTGATCGCACGGCCAAGGTCGATGGGGTCACTGGACTTGGCCGTGAATCCGGTTTCCCCATCGATCACGGTCTCGGTGAGTCCGCCGGCTCGTGTCGCGACGACGGGCGCCGCTCCTGCGGCGAACGCTTCGAGGGGGATCCTTCCGAACGGCTCGGCACGGGAGGGCACCACCACAGCGCGGAGAGCAGGGCTGCGCAGCCACGAACGGTATTGGGGCGAGAACCGCGCCAGGAATGTTGCGTCGAGTCCATAGTCGCGGACCGTCGCCCGGAGCCGCCGTTGGTAGGCGGTGAGGTCGTCCGTGTGCGTCGAGGCTGCGAGCACAAGGTGCGGCACGCGGGTCCCCTGTGCACCGAGGAGATGGAGGGCTTCCAACAGGTCCTCGAAGCCCTTACTCTCCACGGCCCGGCCCATGGCCAATAGAAACCCCGCCTCAGCTCGAGGAGGCAGCGGCGCAACAGGAGCATCCTGCTGGTCACTGAGAAGAAGCCCGTTGGGAAGGTCGAATATCGCATGCCCAGGGATGCCGTAGGCGTGTTCAAGGTGGCTACGCATGTGGTGCGAGATCGCAGCTACGCGTGCTCCGCCATTCACGGCGGCCGCCAGCCCTTTGTGTTCCCAGCGGATACGTCGCCGGTCTTCTGGCGAGGCGAGTTCACTCGTTGATCGGGGCACGAGGAAGAGGCTGAACGGATCGTTGGGGCGTCGATGCAATCCGAGGCCGAGGAAGGGGATGTCCAGGCCGATCAGTTGCGCCACGGAAGCACGAGCAAGACGCTCTCGGGCGACTTCGATGACGTACTTGCACAAGGCGTCACAACCCGCGAGGCCAGCAGTCGCTGCGCGATCTCCCGGAACGGGCACAACCTCAGCCTCAGCTCGCTGCACGAGCCTTTCCGTCTCCGCCACCCAGATCGGGTCATAGCTGGGGTCAGTGCTCGGGATGTGGAGGGGCATGATCTGGAGACATCCGGGGGGCAGCGTCCGTGTCAGCACTTCGAGGAACGCGCGGTTGCTGAATCCCGTGCCCGACGTGCAGCCGTAGTAGCCGTCGTGCAGCGCGACGGCGATCCGCGGCTGAGTCGTGCCAGATGCCGAGTCGGCAGATCGTCCGCTCCGGGGCTGCCGCTGAACCGGTACGGCGTCACCAGGGACAAGGGGGATCACGTGATGTGAATTGTGCGGCTGAACTGCCATGGGACGCCTCCAAAACGCGAGGGCGGGAGAGCGCGATAGCTCGCGCATGCGTGGCGTGGGATGCCTGGAATGTGTGCGACGACGTTGCGCAGGGAACCGACCCGTGCGTGGTGTGGGCGTGCGCGGGATTCGGTGGACCCAACCCTGCTGGACAGCAGGGCATCTCGCACATTGCAGGGGTGATATCACCCCGGTGATATCGGAGAGGCGGGGGCAGCACGGAGCCGTATCGCAGTGAACCGTCTCTCGCGAAGTAGCATGCCTCTTGCCGACCCACGGGATGCACCATCGGCCCGGTCCGTGAGGTCATGCAGGCATGCGACGGCTGCAGGTCGTTGAGTAGCAAATGGCCTTAGATGTAGACGAGCTAACCGGCCCCACCCTGCGTATCACAGGAAAATCAGACTCAATTCGGCGGCTGGCTGTCGGTAGCCGACGTAATTCGTCCTACCCTGGGCTTCTACGGGTGCGAAATTGCGGCCAATGGTCCGCTAAAAGGTCAGGGCGAGCCTGGAGTTCAGCCAGTCTCGGCGTCCACCGCGTCGAGCAGCCTGGAGGCGCACTCCAAAACTTCGTCGGGGCCCAGCGAAATGGCGCGCGTGCACCACTGCCGACTCTCCACTAAGGCACCGTCACGTGCGGCAAGTAGAGCGAGGCGGAGAGCCGCTCGCCCGAGGCCGGCATCCGCAGCAACAATCCACCACTGACGGGCCTCTTCCACGCGGCCCTGACCGTGGAGCAGGAAGCCAAGGTTGAACGCGCTGATGCGGCGTCCACCCTCAGCCAGCGGGCGGAGCGACCTCTCGGCTATGTCGGGTTGGTGGGCATGGAGGGCATTCTGGCTGATCGCGACGAGATCCGTCTCGTCCGTAACATGCGCCATTGCCGCCTCCCATATACAGGAAGGAATCTCCGAATCCGTCTGGTCCACCAAATATTCGAAAGGTGCCCACTGATCACCTCCAGAATCGTCCTGCGCGGGCAGGAGCAGACTGGCGACCCCATAACGGATGCGAGATGCCCAGGCAAATTCCGCGTCCAACGGCTCTGGGCGCAGCACGGCGCCGCCCGCCGCGACGAGATGATGTTCATGGAGCTCGGTCAGCAAACTACCGGGCCAGGGGGCTCGGAGACCTGTGCGGGCGAGGTCCACGGCCGTCGCTACCAAAGCCGAACCACGTGCGTGGCCGTGTATGGAGCGTGCTCGCCGCCACTCCTGCAGCAGCACCGGGCCAGCGGCGACATATTCGGCAATCCCGAAACGGGCGTGGTGAGCGAAGGCATCGACGATGCGGGAGTCATCGCAGTCCGCGGCCCGGGACAGTTCGGTGTTGCTCCAAAGGCGGTGAAGATCGAAAACCTCCGCGCTCCGAACTACTTGCGAACCGGTTCCGTTCTCGTACTCGTCGGAGAACGTCTCGAGCGCCTTGAGGCGCATCGTCGCCACGACTGGTACTCCCAACTGCGTGAATTCGGCGAGGACTTCTGGCGTTAGGCATTCTGGGACCAAGTACTTCTCCAGGTCGTCCAGCCACACCACGGTGGAAAGGCCGGAGCACTCCACCGCGTCTGCGGCCTGGCGCAGGCTGCTGCCGACCGGGGGCGCCAGCACCCTGTGGCCAGGGAGTACGTTCCGCACCGCCTCGAACGCCGCACGGGTCTTCCCAGCAGTGGAATCACCGATCACGAGGACCAGGCCGCGGTCGACGATGCGTTCACGCAGCGCGGCGTCGATGTCCCGAGACACATACGGGGGCAACTTGCAGCCGTCTCCGCCGGGGCGTGCTCTGTGTACGCCAGCAGAAAGGGCATCCCAGTCACGGGCCAGCGGCCAGGAAGCAGGGTCCCGGAGAAAGCGCGGCACGACAGCCGCCTCGGCTGGTGCATTGATCGTGAGCTGATGAATCTCATGAGCTTGGACAACCTTGCCCTGCATCCCACCCGAGATCTCATTCTCCGCCATACGCAGTGACGGTAGTGCGACCGGAGCACCAGCGTGCCCAGATCAAGGTCATCAGCTCCTACCCTGCCGTGGGATCTCCGAGATGGCCGGTTTCAGAGAACGCCCCGAGGGCAAGGTGAGGCACAGCCAGCAGGTACGGAGAGCGGTGAGAGTGAGAGAGTGGAAGGGAAGATGCTTGCGCGTGCCCTGAGAGGGTGTGCCCGAGCTCGCGGTCAGGACGTGACCGACTTGACCGCGTCCACCAACCTCTGTACGTCTTCGAGATCGTCGAGAACAACATGGGCTCCCGCTGCTGCGAGCTCCTGTGCTGAGGTCTTCCCTGAGGCCACACCAAGCACTGAAGCGCCGCCTTCAAGGCCCGTGCGAACGTCTTCGAGGGAGTCCCCGATGATGACCGTGTTGGCGCGTGTGAAGGCCGTGCCGTGCTTGGCCTGCGCACGTTTCTGCGCGATACCGACGAGGGCGGGACGATGCACGTCGTCGGAGGCGTATCCACCGATGTCGGTGTCCAGGTAACTGTTGAGGTTGAAGGCTGCGAGCTTCAGCAGCGCGTTCGGCTTGAGGTTCCCGGTGACGGCCGTCGGCACCCAGCCCTTGTGACGGCGCACGGCCTGGAGCGCGGCCACCGCTCCGGGCATGAGGACCCCTTGGCTCCGAAGGTCATCTGCGTGACCGGCGAGCCGCTTGGGCAGCAGTTCCACCATCAGGGGCAACAGCTCGGGGACCATCGCCTCCGGCACGCCGTTCTCCAGGAGCAGGGACCGGATCGCGAGGGGCATGGTGACGCCGGTGCCACGGGCCGGAAGCTGCTCGGCGGAGCGGCCGACGACTTCGGCGAACGTCTCGCGGTACACCTGGCGGTCGACGTCGCCGACGTAGAGCAGCGTGCGGTCGATGTCCCAGAGGATGAGGGTCGGCTGCTCCTCGGTGTCGTTCATTTCCTTGCTCCCGTGAGGGTGGCGGCACGGTCCAGTAGCTCTTGAGCGTACGTGGCGTCTCCGGCTGTCTGGAGGTCGCTCAACATCGCTTCGACGTGCTCGTTGAGGCGGGCCGACTGAAGTTGTTCGGCCAGGTCGAGAGTCTCGTGTGCGATGCCGCATCCCGCGTCGATGTCGCCCTGGCGAAGGTGCGCGGACGCAGTCCGGGCCAGGAACAGGCCGCGTGTCCGCTGGTCTGAAGGGTTCAGCGAGTCATGCGCTTTCGACAAACTGGTGACAGCACGCTGCGGATCACCCAGGTCGAGGAAGCAGCTGCCTGCTTGGCCGTGGATCTCGCCTTCGTTTACCCAGTACAGCCAGTGCGGGTCGCGTTCGGAGCGTCCGCGTGCGCACAGTTCGGCGGCTTGTCCCAGTGCGGTGAGCATCTCTTGTCGTTCGCCGAGCTTGGCGTGGCCACGGGCCTGCCTGGTCAGCAGCATCGCCTCCAAGGCGGGCGTGCCGAGGCGTTTGATCTTTTCGCGGGCGGCTCGTGCTGCGGTGACCGCGGCGCGTGGTGCGCCGGTGGAGTATCTGTGGATGGCTAGGTAGGAGAGGGCTCCGGCTCCGAGCCGTGTGTCGCCGGAGGCATTCGCGGCTCGAAGTGCAGCGAGCAGGTACGCGGGGGTGCTGTCCCGGTCTCCGCCGTCGAAGGTGAACCATCCGGTTTGGATGGCGGTGTCCGCGATGATCGCCGCGAGTCGCCTGCCCGTGTTCTCGTCGTACGAAGCTTGGTCGACGAGGCGCTTGAGGAACAGGAGATGGGCATCACCGAGGTCGGCCAGGGTGCCGCTGCCGGCGCTCGCGTCCATGCTGCGCAGGTTGTCAGTGGTCACCTGCAGATTGTCGAGGAGTTCGTGTGTGAGCTGACTGCCCTCTGCGGCACGGATGAGTGGCTCTGCTTCGGCGGTGCTCCAGTGGTGCACGTAGGAAGTGAGGGCCAAACCGCTCACTGCCAGGAACTGTCGGCGATCCATCGCACCCCCTCCAACCGCGGTGCCGAGTGCCGCCACCATACGACTCGTCGTCCAGGGCAGGGCTGGGTCTAAGTCACCGTTGACCAGGCTTATGGGCGGCTGAGCACGACGAGGAAGCGGCAGTGGAGAGATCTCGGGAGGTACCCCGAGGCCGGAGAGGAACTCGGCGATCTTGTCGATATTGGTGAGGCGTCGGCGCCCTGCTTCGAGCATGGAGAGGAACGCTTGGCTGAGGCCCGTTAGTTGAGCAACGTCGTCCTGGCGCAGCGATCCATGCTGGCGGACTAAGCCAGCCACCTGGCCGAAATCCCATACTGCCAGAGCTTCTTGAACATCAGCATTTCGCCACACGCGTTCTGGAACGGAGGGAGTCGCTGGAAGCAGGTTGTGCGAGCGGAGACACGCCGAGCACAGCGTTCCGGAGTTGTACTGGCTCAGTCGGCAACCGCACCGTTCGCAACGTCGCGGCGACTGCGCAAGCACTCGTGCCTCCCGAGTTGAATGCGGGCCTGATGGCCCAACTGCCCCTGGCGGAAACGAAATCACTTCAGTGATATCACCTGGGCAATGTGTGCGCCGCGCGTTTTCCCAGCACTCTGGGGTCTCCCGCAGTGCGCGGCCTCGACGAACCATCTGGGAACGGATCTTTCGGGCGTCTCCTGCTGCTCGCGCTGCTGGTTCAGCTGTCCCTGATCTCGTCCACCGGAGTCCAAGGTGCTTTCGGCCTTACACGTACGAATGGATCAGCTCTCGCCGCTGGTGGCTCACCGGCCCCCGGCGGTGCAGCACCGATCGCGCTGCAGGCACTTCCATCGGGAGGCGCTCGGTGGTCGTTAGCTTCTCTGCCGTCGTGCTCCTGGGCGTGGTCGTCTTCCTCCTGGTGAAGAAGTCGGGCCTGAAGGTCGGGCACGGCATCGTGTGCATCCTGTTCGGCTTCTTCCTGGCCGGCAGTTCTGCCGCGCCGAACATCAGGGAGGGCGTGCAAGGTGCGGTCGACCTGATCGCAAAGATCGACTTCTAGGCCGACCGTCGGAGCAAGGGCGAGGTTGCCTTTTCCCCTCCCTCCGCCCCGCGCTCTGACGGTCTTTCCACTCTGGACGTGACCTGAGGAATTCGATGATGCCGATACCGGATGTGCCAGTGCGTATGACGATGGGCTTGGCTAGCACCGCGTTGCCGCTCGCGCCCGGGCACCTTGTGCTGGACCAGCATGTCGCCTCATCCGGGAAGCGCGCGAGGCAGGACCGACATGGGTAGTCGCAGACCTGTCCTCGACCGGCATCCAGCCCGGGACGACGCTGCCCTTCGCCGGGTCATCGAGGATGCGGCGATGGGCCGCTGGGAGAGCGCCCGTGAGCTTCTTACGTCGACGGGTACCGACTGGGATAGACGGATCTTCCGCCTGCAGGTCCTCGCTCGCGTCGGTATGCAGCTGACGTTCGCCGACACTTGGGCGCAGGCGGAGCCGCGCTCCCCGCATTCCCTGGCTCTGATGGCGAACGTGTTGGCCTTGAGGTCGATGGCCGACGGTCGAGGGCGCGGGCTCAGTGACGCGATGCAACAGGCGTGGAAGACCTGCGATGAGGCCGCGGACGTCTGGCCGAACGATCCATCCCCGTACGTGGTCATGCTCGCCTTGACGCGCTTTCATTCTCCTCCTCGCGACCGCGAATGGCGTGCAACGGCAGAGCAGTTGTGGGCACAGGTACTTGAGTGTGATCCGTGGAACCGGGAAGCGCACCATGAACTGCTCATCTTCCTCTTCCCTTCCTGGCATGGAACGGGTGGTGAGGTCTTCCACTGGGCGCAGGAACGGTGTGCCCACGCGCCGCGCGGACTGGCGCTGCACGTACTGCCGCTGGTCGCCCTCGCCGAATCCCACCGCCTGCGCATGGAAGTGGACGGAGACCGCTACGGACTGACCGTGCACCCGTGGACGGACAACCCGTCTACCTGGCAAGCGTGGGAGAACTGGTGGGACTGCCGGGCTCCCAAACGGCCACATGCCGCCTTCCACGAAGACGCCAACTATTTGGCGCACGCATTGTCGTTCGCGAGCCGACATCTGGAAGCCGCTGATGTCTTCGACGCTATCGGCCCGTACGCGACTGATGTGCCGTGGAGCTACTGCGGCGACGCCCCAAAGCTGTTCCTCCGCCACCGCGGCTGGGCAATGAAAGTCGCCGAGCCCTGAGTTCGATGCCGACGGGCAAACGTCAACCAGCCGCACTGTCCGCTGAGTTCGATGCATTCACGACGAAGGAAGCTTCCCCATGCCCTTAGAGATTCCGAGCACCACACAGCCGGAAGAGGAACGCCTCGCCGAGCTGGGTATTACCCAGACACTCGATCGCAGCATGAGTGGTCGACAGAACTTCGCGGTCAGCTTCACCATCATCAGCATTCTGAGCGGTTGCTTGACCATGTACGCGTTCGGCATGAACACTGGCGGTCCGGCGTTGATCATGTGGGGCTGGGTGCTGGTCGGCCTGATGACCCTGTTCGTCGGCCTGGCCATGGCGGAGGTCTGCTCCTCATACCCGACGTCGGCTGGCCTCTACTTCTGGGCCCACAAGCTGGCCCCTCGCAAGTCAGCCCCTGCCTGGGCCTGGTTCACCGGTTGGTTCAACACCCTCGGCCAGGTAGCGGTCACCGCGGGCATCGACTTCGGCGCCGCCAGCTTCCTCAACGCCTACTTGAACCTCGAGTTCGGCTACGCCGCCACTCCGGGCCACACCATCACGCTGTTCGGGACCATCCTGCTGCTCCACGCTGTGGTGAACACCTTCAGGGTCCGTATCGTCGGCTTCTTCAACACCGTGTCGGTGTGGTGGCACCTGATCGGCGTTGTGGTGATTGTCGGCGCCCTCCTGATGATCCCGGACAACCACCAGTCCCCCTCGTTCGTATTCGGCGAGTTCGTCAACAACACCGGCTGGGGATCCGCTGTCTACGTCGCGCTCATCGGCCTGCTCATGGCCCAGTACACCTTCACCGGGTACGACGCCTCCGCCCACATGACCGAGGAGACGAAGAACGCCTCCGTCGAAGGCCCCAAAGGAATCGTCCGCTCCATCCTGGTGTCCTGGGCCGCGGGCTTCGTTCTGCTCTTCGGGCTGACCATGGCCATCCAGTCCTACAGCGGCTCTCTCGACTCGGAGTCCGGTGTGCCGCCCGCGCAGATCTTCCTCGATGCCCTCGGGGAGAGCACGGGGAAGATGATGCTGCTCATCGTCATCGGCGCTCAGCTGTTTTGCGGCATGGCCTCGGTAACGGCCAACTCCCGTATGATCTACGCGTTTTCCCGCGACGGGGCGCTGCCGTTCTCCAAGGTGTGGCACAAGCTGCATCCGGGAACGCGCACTCCGACCAACGCGGTCTGGCTCGCTGCTGGCGGCGCCTTCGTCCTCGGCCTGCCCTACCTGTTCAATAGCACTGCGTACGCGGCCGTCACCTCGATCGCAACGATCGGCCTTTACATCGCCTACGTGATCCCGACGCTTCTGCGTCTGCGTCAGGGCGATGAGTTCCGGCGCGGTCCGTGGCACCTGGGGCGTTGGTCCAAGCCCGTGGGCATCATCGCTGTGTTGTGGGTTGTGGTGATCGCCGTGCTGTTCATGCTGCCCCAGGCGGCCCCTGTGACCATGGAGTCGTTCAACTACGCACCCGTCGCGGTCGGCGTGGTGCTGCTCTTCTCTGGCTCCTGGTGGCTCGTCTCGGCCAGGAAGTGGTTCCTGAACTCAGCACACCCGAAGAACAGCACGCCGGCGCTCACCGCCTCGGAGGTTCCTGGGCAGCCGACACGTTGAGCTTCTTTGGCGGACAGCCGAGATAGCAGCGCGGCGGCGCCGTCCCGGCTGCCGATCCCGATACGTCCTGCTCACGACAGCGGCGGTGAGCGCCTGCTGGTGGCGCCCATCTGTGAGTGGAACTGCATCGAGCGTGAATAGAAAGGTGCGTAACCGTGAAGATCCTCCCCACCGCGTATCGCAGCCAGCTGTCCACGGTGATCGTCACCTTCACCGTCATCGCCAGGCGTCCCCCGCGGGGCCGGCTTCGACCGGTCGGGAGGTGAGCCGTGGAGCAGGAAGCCGCTCGCGGCGATGAGATCCTTCCCAAGGTGCTGTCCGACCGCTACGGCATCGATCTGGCCTCTGCGGAGCTCGTGCCGATCGGCACCGCGGCTATCAATCGGCGCGCCACCCTGACGGATTCGCGGCGGATCTTCGTCCAGCAGTACCGGACCACCGACGATCTGGAGCGTGCCCGGGCCGCGTGGGTCATGTCGGAGTTCTGCCGTACTGTCCGCGTGCCTACCCCGCAGGTGTGGCGCAACCGGGATGGGGAGATCCTCACCTGCGTTGACGGCATGGGTTGGGTGGTGACCGACGAGGTGCCTGGCAGAGTCGCCGCCGAGCCGCTGACCGTGCCGCGCGCGCAGCACATTGGTCTGCTCCTCGGCCGCATACATCGGACCCTGGCCTCGTATCCGGCGCCAGCTCGCATCCGACAGGCCCGGTGGCGCACAGCGCCGCTCGACCGGGTGCTCGCCGATACGGACACTGTTCTGGAACGCGCCGTCGCACAAGGCGAGCCTCGCCTCCATCAGCTCCGTGGTGATCTCAAGCAGCGCCGAGTCGACGTGCAGACGCACGCTCCGCGTCTCCGTGCCGGGCTGCCGGAGCTCCTTGTCGCCCAAGCTGGACACGCCGACTTCAGCCACACCAATCTCCTGGCCCAAGGAGATCTGATCACCGCGGTTCTCGACTTCCAGGCCGAGATCTGTTTGCCCGCCTGGGAGTTGGGACGCGCCGCGTTCGCCCCGCACACCGTCGCGAACAGCCCGGCATGGCCCCAGAGCGCCCTGCGCATGATCGAGTCCTACCGTGTGGAGAACCCGCACCTGCCGCTATCGGACGTCCGTGCCAGCGCGCGCATCGCCCTGCTGTACATGCTGTTCAGCCTGGACGGCGCCACCGCTGCCGAGTGCGGACTTTCTGGTGGTGCAGAGGCCGATCTACGCAGGCACTGGGCCGAGCGTCAGGTCGCCATCCGTCGCCTGCTCGACGAACTCGACGATCTCGAGGCCGCTCTCGCGGACCTCGGGCAGGAGAAGTGAGGAGGGGCGTGGCCAGCGCACCAGCGCGTCCCGCACGGCTTTGCCCCGCCAGCATCACACCCTGGGCTGCCCGCCCCACCCAGCTCGAACTCTCCTAGCCGCCAACGACCTTGAGGACTGCTGTGCCCGACTCCCCTTCCTCTACTACTCCCTCATGAGCCCCTACCCCCCTACCCGCACCCGCCGACCTCCGCCCGTTCCTTCAAGCCCTCTCCCGCCCCAGGTCGCCGAATGGGCCAAGGCCCACCTCGGGGCTATCACGCCCTGGTCCCTCCCTGTGGGGCTCAGCGGGGCGCGGGCCTGGCGCGTCTCGACCCCCCAGGGACTCACCGACATACGCGTCACCCGCAACCACCTGGACTTCCGCAGCGAAGTCCTCGCCCACCGGACGGCAGTCCACCGCCTCGGCCCCAACCAGGGGCCGCGGCTGACCGCCTTCGAACCGCGGACACGCACCTTGCTGGTCACGCATCCGCGCGGCAGACCGGTCGACGACGAGGCTGCCCTGCACCTGCTCCCGCGCATCCACCAAGACGCCGGCCGCCTGCTCGCCGTCCTCCACGACAGCGTCGAGCAGGTTCCCGATGTCCGCGCACAGAGCGCCCGACACCTGGGCCAGTACACCCAACGCGTCCTGTACCTCCTTGACCGGATCGGTACGTGGCTCAGTGTGGAGGAAGTCGAGAACGTTCGCCGCAGTGCCGCCCGGCTGCAGCAGCAGGGCAACGAGCTACCGGTCGCGTTCTGCCACGGCACGTTCGGGACCGGTTCCTGGCGGTGGAACATCCAACGCCAAACCCTGTCAGTGACCAACGTGGAGCGCGCTAAAGTCCTCCCTGCCATCTGCGACTTCGCGCGTAGCGCCTCCCTGTGGGCCGCACACAAGCACCTGGCCGAATCCTTCCTCACGGCGTACGGACGCCAACTCGATGACGCCGAGCAGCTCCTCCTCTCCGATGCTGCTCTCCTCACCGCTGTAGAGGACGTCCACCACGCGCTCGTCTTACGCGATGGCGATGCTCTCTCTGCTGCTGGAGCGGTCCTCCGCGACACAGTTCGTCAGCGATCATCCATTGACCGCCGGGAGGACTGGAGCTGATGCGGAGTAGCAGCGCGTGGGCCTCGGAGCAGATCGAGGGTTCGTGGGGACAGCGGGGCTTCTGCCCGAACGAACTCCAGCCTCTGAACTATCTCGTTCCTACCACTTCGCGAGGAGGCACATCGTGTTGACCGTGGTGAGCCAGAACTCCAGTACGGGGCAGACAAGGACGGCAGATGGGACGGCATCATCGAGAAGATCCGCGCCAACAAGCTGCAGATCGCTCTTCTCCAGGAAGTTGACTTCCTCGCTGACCTCGACAAGGCCAAGGCGGCAGCGGACGCTCTCGGCCTACAAGTGAAGGTCGCCCCCAGTCGAAATCGAAATACAGCGGTCGCCTGGGACCCGGCCCATCTGGAACTGCTCGGCGTCGAGACCAAGCTCAGCGTCACCGAGATGCATCACGGCTACTGCGCGGCGCGGTTCCGTCCACTGAGTCTGGAGCGCGAGCTGCCGGTGCCACTGGTCGCCGTCAGCACACATCTCACCCCGTACTCAGCGGAGGTCGCCGCTCAGGAAGCACAGCTGCTGTGTGCAAGGGCTCGCCGTTACGGCGGGATCGCGCTGGTGGGCGGGGACATCAACCACGTGCCGCTTGGCGACGAAGAGATCGACTGGACGCGCGTTAAGCCCTACAAC
The DNA here is from genome assembly GCF_040647455.1 of Streptomyces sp. NPDC041068. NCBI lineage: Bacteria > Bacillati > Actinomycetota > Actinomycetes > Kitasatosporales > Streptomycetaceae > Streptomyces > Streptomyces sp. NPDC041068. Next base: position 27,293 of record NZ_JBEZCG010000002.1, on the reverse strand, counting down.
CGCGCCTCACGCTGCCACCGCCGGAAGAGTCCCGATGAGCCATGGATAGGGAATCGGGTCGTCGGCGAGACCTTCCGCGATGGGGAGTTCACCGATGTCGCCGCGTATCTCGCCGACAAGCTCGAAGATCGCTCCCTGCGGGAGTGCACCGGCAAGGGTGGTCTGCTGCGTGTCGACCAGGTCCATGTCACGGACTCGCTCGTGCCTGCAATCAAGGACTACTGGCGGGTGGGCCCTGGCGAAGACTCCGACCATTACGGAGTCGGAGTCAACCTCGACTTGGATCGCACCGATCACTCTCAGGCCCACGACTGGACGTGAGGTTGCGACCAACTCATGCGCGGTTGCTGATCGCCGGACGACGCCAAAGGACCTATCAGTGAAGAAGTGGACCCCATCTTTCCAGTCTCGGCCATGGCGGCACGCAATGCACGCCAGGCACGTATACGCCCTTCCGGAGGAAACCGATCATAAGCTGTTGGCGCTGGCAGCGGCCTGTCGTTCCGCGATGTCCTCGTACCCGATCGCCCCGCAGCCCGATGACCTGCTGCACATCACGTTCGCGATGGACACCTCGGTGTCGTCGGATCAGATGAGCCAGCAGGACACCGAAGACTTCGTGTCCGCACTCGAGCAGCGCCTGGTCGATACCTCCGCCTTCACAGTCATGTGCGGCCCACCCATCGCCAACAGTGCAGGGGCTCTGCTGGACGCGTTCCCTAACGAGGAGTTCGACGAGCTCCAGGCCCACGTGCACAAGGCCTTGCTGGACGCCCGCGGTCCTTCATCTGTGCAGTACGAACCGGGTCGGCCACACGCGTCGCTCGGCTACTCATTTGGTTCTGCCGATAGCGATCCGCTTCAAAGCACGCTCCGGAAGATCACGCCGCGCCATGCTCCATGGAGCGTCTCGCGTGTGCATGTCCTCGACGTCGCGTACCACTACGCAGAGGCTGGCAACGGCCAGATGGCCTGGCGCATGTCTTGGGAATCGGTCGCTCAAATCCCGCTGGTTCCCGTACAACGCAGGAACGCTGCATCCACTTCCACTGAGGCTACCTGACACGCACTCTCGAACAGCGTCAATCGGTTCCCTTGGGTATCAGTCCAGGGGCTCTTCGGTCCATACCAGCCATCCAGGGAAATCCGGGTGCCTGTCGGTTACCTCCCACTCCTCGTCTCCTGGCAGCGTTGCAAACCAGGGAGGCGGCGAGGCCAGCAGGTTTCCGACAAACTCAAGTGCCACGGACAGAGAAGCATGCAGTGGATCCTCGCTGCGGAAGTAGCCTTGCTCGATGTCCCAGGAGCCGAGCCGCCCTGTTCTGGTGTCGACCATCATCTTCGCGACGCTCAGCTCGGCTACAGGGACGAGGAACGGCTTGTCCTCTTCTGCCAGGTTCGCGTCGTCGGGCGTCGCGTACTTCAACCAGGTTGCACGGTTCTCAAGGATGCCTTCGATACCGAGGAGCGTGTACCCCGGTGGGAGGATGTCGGTGAGGCCGGAGCCGTCATGCCGTGACAATGACTGCTCGACGTCCTCGGGCAGCCGTACGCCGAGGTGTCCATACAGGCGTTCCAGGTCCTCGCGGGTGCAGGGGCCCGGCAACTCGGGCTCTTCCGGAGCGTGCTGGGCTATCCAGTGCTCGATCTTCGCCCAGGACTCCTGAACCGACATGTGCTCACTCCTCTGCTGTGTCGAGCATTGTTGGACTAGACCACAGTGAAACGGGCGGGCACGCGATTGAACAGGATGCAGCGATGTGTCAAGTTGCAGTTGACTCAATGACCTTCGAGTCGGCTGTCCAAACGGAATGGCACTGCACGGGAGAGCCGTCTGTGAACATGGCGATCAAGCAGTGCGGACAACGTGACGCATGAGACTGAACGGAAGATTCAGCTCCCTACTGGCGGATGGCACGTTCAAGCCGGATTGCGGCTGCCCCTCCATGCCCACGGACAGTGGGCATCTCTGCCACTTTAAGCGGTCACAAACGGTGCCTGCTGAGGTCACCGCTCGCGGGAGGCCTTGTAGGCACAACGGCCCGGGTGATCACGCCGAGGGTGGCCCAGTCGCACAGAACTGGCACCCTTGTGGACAAGAGGTCAGCCACCCTATGGATCTCTATCGCCTTGAGCAGAGCCGTCTCGCCGTGCGCTCCTTGTCGGGTCTTGAGGCTGTCGAGTTCCTCCTCCGACAGCTCCAGGCATTCGACGCTGCGCTGCGTGGCGAGCAAGTTGGACTCCGGACGAAAGCCCATGCCGCGCAGCTGGTCCTCATGAATGGCGAGACCAAGGTCTGAAGTCAGTTCCTGTAGAGCCTGGGTGCGCTTGCCTTCATCACGGTAGAAGGCGATGTCCCGGTCTACGGTCGGCAGTTGCAGTGGGAACAGCGTAGGCGCGGTGGCTTTGGGTTGGGCGGCGATGCTGTTGGGGCTGCGGAGGAGGACGATTTCGCTGTCGGTCCAGACTTGGCGTCGCACGCAGATGACGAGACTGAGTGTGTTGCTCCGTCCGACGACCAGCTCATTGGTGAGGTGATGGTCGGGGTGACGGATGCGAGCATTCAGTGCCCACCACTGGGCGTGTTCGTCGTCGGGGTTGCGGAGGGCCCACTGAGTTGTCGCCGCATCGAGGGTTCGGTCTGCGTCACGCAAGGCGTCCCTCCAGTACTGGTAGCCGGTGTTGCGCGTGACCGGGAGTGGCACTTGGCGTTGGCCGCCCTCGCGTTTCCAGCCGCGGTCGAGGCGCTTCAATGCGGCGGCGGCTGCCTCGGCTGGGGTGTGCGCGAGCGGGACGGCGTTCTGTGCGGCCCAGGTGCGTGTGGGTTCGTCGGGTGTGATCATCCGCAGGATGAAGCGGTCACATGCGTCCTCGAGGTTCACGGGCCCCCCGATTTCAGCAACGACGGGACGTCGGTCTCCGGAGTGGAGTTGAGGATGATCTCGTCGGCCCAGGCGTACGCGTCATCGAGCCATCCAGAGTCCTCGTCGGAGGCGGGAGTGCCGTCTACCTCGTGCGGGATGAGGACGACGAGGCGTCCGGTTGCGCTCTGCCAGCCGTCCTTGAGTGCCGCAATGGCGTCTTGCTGCCACTGCCCACCAGGTTCCGCGCCGGCCAGCAGCACGGAGGCGCTCCAGGAGAGAGGCATCAGCTGGCCTGCGTAGACGACGGCGAAGAACTGGTCCCACTCCGGCTGCGGCTCCAGATCCTCGGGCCCAAGGTCCGCCGCATCGCGGCGATCATCGAAGCTGACCTTGAACGATGCGGGTGGTTCGGAGCAAAGGTGCTGGCTGTCGTGGATGGTCCAAGTGACGGAGCTCAACCGTCCGCTGCGCCCTCGGTGTTCGGTGCCGGTGACGAGGACCTTGGTGCCCAAGAGCGGGGCTCCGCTGGCGGGTAGAAGTAGCCTGTCAAGGACTTGTGTGAGGCCCTGCACGCTGTGCTCGAAGACGGTCTTGCCTGACGCGACGTGGGCGCGGTCGCCGCCTGATGCGTCGTAGGCCGTTAGCTCGTCCGCGGGCAGGGTGTCCTCGTAGGGGACGCCATGCGGTGCCTGGAGAGCGGCCCATCGCCGCCAGATCCGTCCTTCCAGTGGAGCTCGGCCTGAGAATCCGTGGCGTTCGCTGACGACGGCTTCGAGGTCGCTCTTGAGGAGTTCTTCCAAGCCGGGTGTTCCTGTGTATTGGCCGTGGTCATCTACGAGTTCATCAAGTCGGCTTCTATACAGCTCGGTGATCCCGCCTTCGACGGTGGTCGCGCCCTGGTCGAGTGGTCCGGGCAGCAAGGCCGACAGGTCTTCGTGCAGCAGTTGGGTATCGAGCAGCCGATAGCGCACGGCCCAGTGGGCGATGTCGTCGATTGCGGTGCCGTCATCTACCGCGATGAGTGCGTAGATCAACGCGAGTACGTCACGCTGTGCTCCGTCCAGACCACGGAGTTGACCGGCGCGGGCGCGGGCGGCTTCCCAGTGCGGTACGACGCTGTTCAGCATGTCGGGATCCTAGCCAGCAGGCCGAGTACGCAAGCGTGATGAGGCGGAACGGGCAGAGTGGGTTACTGACAGTCTTGGTGTCTTGATCGCCTTGCTGGTGAGGGAGTACCTGGGGTGCCCCCTCCCCCGCGTGCTGGTGATTCGGAAAACTCCCCGCGGGGCCCTTGAGCAGCACCTTCGTGGCGACCATGTTTCGAGCAGCAGCCAGCTTGCTTTGGATAGGACGTGACTCACGGTACGGCAGCCGAGCTCGGTGCCCGGTTGCGTTGGCTTTCATCGGCAGTCTCTTGATCGGATTCAAGAACAGCGGCTGATGCGAGTCGTTCGGATCGGGAGGCCGGCACGTTCCTGGTGAGATCTGCACCACGACCACCTCAGCACCCCCCGCGCCGGACATATCCTGCAGCGATCAGCGACAACAGAAGTGTGCACCAGTGCACATCAAGGGGTGGGGACCGTATGTTCGGGAAGGCGCGCAAGCCTGCGCACCGGCTGTCCAAGAGAAACCGCTACATCGCCTGGGGCGCCGCGGGTGCCACGATCGTCGCGGGTGGCGGGGTCCTCGTACAGAGCGCGTCAGCAGGTACGGCCATGCCTGCGAGGAAGACGTACACCGGTCGTGCCTTCGACACCTGCACCGCTCCCTCGGCCGCCGCGATGAAGGCGTGGCGCACCGGGTTCTACGGCGCGGCCGCCGTCTACATCGGCGGCAAGAACCGCGGCTGCGCCCAGCCCAACCTCACCGCGTCCTGGACGAAAAAGGTCACCGCCCAGGGGTGGAAGCTCATCCCCCTCTACGTGGGCGCCCAGCCGTACTGCCAGCGGGGCTCCAGTCCGGAGAAGCTGACGGCGGCCAACGCCTCCTCCCTCGGTGTCACCCACGGCAAGGACGCTGTGGCCAAGGCGTCCAGGCTCGGCATGAAGGCGGGCAGCGCGATCTACCTTGACATGGAGCCGTACGACATCGCGAACGCCTCGTGCAACAACGCGGTGCTCACGTACGTGCGCGCCTTCACCAAGACCCTGCGCGCCAAGACGTACCGGGCCGGGTACTACGGGTTCAGCAGTTCCAGTGCGAAGGCCGTGGCCACCGCTGCCGACCGCACCGATCTGCCGGAGTACCTCTGGTATGCGAAGTGGGACAAGGTCAACACCACGACCAGTGACTGGCCGTGGTCGAAGTCGCTGTACACGAACCACAGCCGTGGCCACCAGTACATGGTTAACAGCAAGGAGAAGCGCGGCGGTTACACCATCACCGTCGACCGCAACGCCTGGGACGCACCCGTGGCCATCATCGGCTGAGCGCGATGGCGCTCGCACGGCCCCCTACCTGGTGATAGTGAAGGGACCACCTGCTTTGCCATAACATCCCTGGCCTCGCTACATGTTGGCCACGGGAATCGTGTAATGCAGGCCCTCGAAGGCTTGGAGGAGCTTCATCTCCATCGGCCTCGTACCTGCCGCGCCTTCCACGGAAGGTAAGTAGAGGCAGGTGCCGCCACGGGCGGCAATCCACTCATAGCGTGAGTAGAAGATGGAGCCGTCCTTGTCTACCTGGCATGCACGGGCGTGGTAGCGGTGCACCGCTATGCGCTCCTTGAGATTACCTGTCTCTCCGATGTAGCCGATGGACGACTCTGATCGGGGGTAGGGCAGCCTTTCTCCACCCAGGACGAAGACGTAGACCCCAGGGGCAACTGGCGCAGGAACCTCTTCCCCGCCGAGAAGATCCACGAGGTTGTTGAATGGTCCCCAACCTTCCTACAAAAGTACGTTGTTGAGTATGTAGAGAGAGTCATGCACGCTCGTTCCCCCTCGCTTCGACAACAAGGCCGGGACTGTACTACGGAGCACTGACAGAGGCGCCCGGCCCTCATCTGCCCCGGGGGCCGTGCGTTTCGCGCACCTAAGGTCGTCGGCATGAGCACCCTGCCCTCTGACGCCCGTCATGTCCGTATCGCAGCCTTCCCTGGCGAGGCAGCGACCATCGAAGTCGACGGGCATTATGTCGCCTCTTCTGTGGAGGCGTACCGGATCACGCAGACCGTCGATGAGGGCCCCGAGGTGACGCTGTACGTGGTGCAGGGCTGGAAGGGCTTTGAGTTCGACGGCATGGCCGACGTCGTCGTGGAGCCCGCAGACGTTCGGCATGTGGTGATCGGCTTCCTGGATGCGGTGGACGGGCAGAAGCTCGACGAGGCTGTTCTCGCCCGTGACGACCTGGACGGGAAGCCGGGCGAGTTGACCCGCGGCATGCTCACTCAGCTGAGGGAGTGGGCAGCGAGTGCTTGATCAGTCGGCACTGGCCCGGTTCGCGGAACGTCATCTGATGCCGGACAAGGTGCGGGTCGCCCGGAGCAGCGGCGAAGACGTGCTGGATCCAACAACCGGTGATCTCATACCGGTTCCGCCTGTGATCGTGTACGAGAACAAGGCGGGCTTGTACGCCCATCAGGAGCGCATCCGCGGAAACGGCGCTGGGCAGGACAGTGCGTGGGTCGAGGAGGTCCGGGCCGGCTACCGGATGCTGCTGCCTCTGGATGCACCCGAGGTCTGGGAGAACGACACCGTGCTGGTGGTCGAGGCGCGCGACGAACAGGCCGTCGACCGTATGTACCGGGTGACCGCTCAGGGCGAGGTGTCGTCCTTTCCTGTGCTGCGGACCGTGTGGTTGGAGGAGCACAACCGGAAGCCGGTGACGCGGTGAGCGGCGGCACAGTCACGCACCCCGACCAGTTGGCTGCGGCCCTTACGCGCGGCGGGAAGGCAGCAGTGGCTGCGGCGGATACGGTGATGCGGCATAACGCGAAGGCGCTGGTTGTCGAGGTGCAGCGCAATGCATCGGGTCGTCCTGGCCCTCGGGTGATCACGGGCCGGTACCGGGCTTCGTGGCAGTCCGACGTACACCGGGCAGGGCCGGTGATCGTTGCCGAGGTCGGCACAAACGCCCCGCAGGGCCGCCGACTTGAGTTCGGGTTCGTCGGGGTCGACAGCAACGGTCGGCACTACAACCAGCCCCCCTTCCCGCACCTGGGGCCCGCCGTCGCAACGTTCGGGCCGCTCCTCACGCGGGAGTTGGGCGCGGCGATCGCGAGAACCCTGTGAGCGATATGACCACCGATCTTGAGGATGCTCTGTCTGGCGTGCTGGCGGATCACGAGCGGGGTCTGCTTGCGCGGGCTGTCGTGGTGGTCGAGGTCTTTGATGAGGATGGGGAGCGCAGCTTGTCCATCCTGACGACGCCCGGGGTGATGGAGTGGGATGCGTTGGGCCTGTGCCGGTACGGGGTTCTCAGTGTTGAGGGCCCGGCGGCCGCCTACTTTGCTGGAGGCGACCTGTGATCGACCGGGCTCGTGTCACGGACGCCGTACAGGCGATGCTGGCCATGGCGACGGGGAAGCCGTGCGGGCGTGGCCGTCTGCCGCTCATCGGTGGAAAACCTGCGGCGTTGCCGTACACGGTGCTCTATCCGCAGGGCGGTCCGGTCGGCGGGGCGCCGCTGGCGGACAGGTCGGAGGATGCGCGTCTCGTATACCAGGTGACGATCGTGGCGGCACGCGCAGATCAGGCCGAGTGGCTCGCTGACCGCGTGCGGCAAGCCTTCCTCGGCCGGACACCAGAGGGCGCGTGGCTGTGCACGATCGAGGCGCTGGCGGTGGATGTGTGGGGGCGTGAACTCCTGGCCGACGAAGGTTTGGATGAGGCTGGGGCTGGTGACGCCGTCGTGACCGGAGTGCAGCGGTACGAACTGGCGGTCACAGGCCGAGTTGCCAGTTGCCTGTAGCCGCCGAACGGGTCGGATATCTGAGCACGCTCGAGGTCACCAGGAAGACGGAGGTGAGGTGCGGGTGATCACGGCGGGAAGCTGCCCGTTCTCGATCACCTGCCGTGGTAGTGACAGCCCGAAATACTCACCGGCGACCTTCAATACGCGGCGCTTCTGTTCGAGAGGCGACAGCTCTTCGTCCTCGCCGAGCAGCTCATCGAGGGAGTCTTCCGGCGGGATGATTCCCGCCGCTTCCAGCGCCGGGCGCAACAGGTCGGGCTGGGCTCCGACGGGGTCGTAGCCGAAGCCCAACTCGAAGTGCAGTTGCAGCTCACCCTCGGCGAGGTAGGTGAAGAAGGAGGGCGGGTCGTCCGGCCGTGGGTCGAAGATCAGCACCTCGGCACCGCGGGACGTTGCCGGGTCCAGGGCCCAGCCTTCGCTGCCTACGCATTCGACGATGAACGACCAGTCGCCGCTTTGGCCGATGCGGCCGACGCAGTAGATCTGCGTGAGGTCGACCATGCCGTGGGCTTCCTGAATGGTGAGGGCGGGCCCGACCTCGACAGGCTCATGGTCGGCCATGCGTTCGGCCAGTTGCTGAGGGCTGAGGCCGCGGGCGCAGGTGATGTACAGGTCGGTGGCGCTCGGGCTCGTGCCGCTCCAGGCATCGGCGATCCACGCCAAACTTTCGGCCATTGCTGCTTTCTCCTTCCGTGCACAATGTGGGGCTGGTGGGGCACAACGGGAATCGGTGCTGTGCCCCACCAGCGGTCAGCAGCCTGTCACGGCTTGGGAACCTTGCAGGCCACGGTCACCTTGGACGCATCGCAGTGCGCGAACTGGGGGAAGTCCACCCAGTACGGGTCCTTGTCCAGCAACCGGTACTTGCCGGAGAAGCCCGAGCTGAACGCTCCACCCATCGAGGTGGAGTTGATCCATCCCGACATGGCCGAGCGGCCACACACTTCCTTCCATGTCGGAGCAGCCTCGCGGACGTCGTCGTACAGGTGCCATTCGCCCTGCTTAACTCGGGTGGCGTAGGTCTGCACGCAGTCGTTGCCGGTGTCCACCTCGTTCATGCCGCCCATGCCGGCGGGCATGCCACCGGAGTTGTAGGTAGAGGCGTAGGCGAACTCGTCGCACGACGGCTTGTCGGTCGGACTGATCTCGGGAACGGTGGTGGCGTCCGGGTTGCCGTAGGTGGCCGCCCACTTGTCAGGGCAGATCACCTTGCGGTTGTCGTCAGGGTCGCGGCCGGGGGCGTTCTTGTCCTTGGCAGGCAGGTAGAACAGTGGCTTGTTGGCTGCCTTGCTGCCGGGGTGGGTGGGCAGCTTGGACTGGATCAGCCAGGCATGCGCGACGGCCGGCGGCGTCTTGTCGAAGTTCATCACCCACGTCGGAATGTACTTGTGGAAGGCGCACCCTGGCGTGTCAGAAGAAATCTTGTCGCAGCGGATCTGCGCACCATCGGCCTGCCACCGCATGGCGGCCGGGTTTGCCACCGGCGCGTAGGCGGTGATCTTCGGGGATAGGTCGAGTGTGTCGGCCTTATTCGCCGCGTTCCAGGTGTGGTCGATCTTGCCGACCGCCGTGTGCGCGAGCGGATCCGCACCCACCCAGACCAGCGCCCCGTCCCACGACTGCGGACCGTTCGAGCACCGGTCGGCCTGGAGGCAGTCGAACTCCACGTTCAAGGTCACCGACCCGAACTTTGCATCGATGTCGATCGGCACGAGAGTGAGCTGCTGGGTGAACGTTGCCGAGGTCCCCGACAGCTTCACCTCTTGGCCGACGGCCCAGGTGGCATTCAGAATTTCACCGGTGGGCTTGCCGTTCTTGTCGACGACGCGGCCCTCGTACTCGTACTTGAAGCTGCCAATGCACGCCTCATACCGCTTGACGTGCGAGTTAGCGAAGCCCTCGCACCAGTCGACCAGGTGAGGCAGCCCAGCCCTCGCCCGGCTCGTGCCCTTGGTGAGGGCGTCGCGGATCTTCTTGCTGTCATCCGGCACCAGACGCGAACACGGCTGAATGGCCGTCTTCTTGTTCAGCTCACCACAGCTCCAGCCCTCCGAGGCGCTACGACCGATAGGCGGCACAGTCGGAAGCGCCGGCTTCACCTCCGGCTGGGCAATGACCTGCGGCCTCTGGTGATCGTCCTGATTGACCGCCGGCGCGTTCTTGTCCGGCTCGGGCAGGGTGATGCTCACCGCCCGGCCGCGGGTGTGGAACTTCGCCCATGACGACCAATCGGTTTCGTACAGGGTGCCGTCGTAAGCACTGGTGCGGAAGGCGTAGGTGGTGTTCGTCTTCAAGTCGCCGTATCGGAGCGTCACGGACGCCTTTCGGCCGGACGTCACGAAGTCGGACACCACCACACCGTACGTGGCGGGTTTGCCGGTATCAGGGTCGGTGAGTTGGACCTGGCTTTTTGGATTGCCGTTGGCATCCGTCGTGTAGACCTGGAAGGTCAAGTTCGCAGTGTCGTCGTCGGCGTCGGTGACGGTGTTGCTGAGCGTGACGGTGGTGCGATTGACCTGCCACACACCGGCCGAGTCCTTGGTCGACGGTGGACCGGCCTTGAGGTCCTTGCCGGAGACAGGCCGGTTGTTGTTGGCCCTGGCGAGGGACTCCGGACCTGCGGCAGGCCGGGAGGACGGCGCATAGTCCCACTCGGGAGTGCCATCACCACTGTCGGCTGCGGCCACGCCGCCGGATCCCAGGAGCAGGATCGAGCAGGCGCCGAGAGCGAGTTTCGACCGTATGCGTCTTCTCTTGGAGCTTCCTAACAAGAGGAGTTTCCCTTCTGGCCGCGCCCGTATGTCCTGCCGAGCGAGGCTGATCGGTTGCGATTCGTCGCACTGGCGTTTCTATGAGTGCCTGGCGTAGGCGGCAAGGCCGTCAAATCAGGGTGCATGCCGTGAACTGGATGTGGCGGATGTGAAGCTGGACACAGTTGCGCACCATGAGGTGATGATTGCGTGGGGACATCATGAAGGTGCATGAGTTGTCTTGAGGGAAGACCCGAGGTTCAACATCGAAGCGGCATCGGCGGATTCAACATCCACGCACCGGCCAGATCACGTGTGGCGTCCAACTCCACGTCCTGGACACCGACATCGCACGAACCCGCTGGCTACAGGCCTGAACGATGCCCCTCGAAAGCAGGGCAGTGGGCCCACGTCCTGGCTTCTGGCGAGACTTCCTGCATTGGCTGGCTCTATTGGCTCCGCGAGGCGTTGGTTCAACGCTCACCAGCAACCGCAAGTTGGTCTGACCGTTGACGGCAGTATCGTGATCTCTGTGCGGCTGTTCGAGGTCTTCTTAACCGTCTGAGCTGGCTTGCATCCTCACCGCGGAGGCCCACGCGGACGCCCAACCACCTTGTGGTGCGGGCCGGTTCCCCGACAGTGCGTCGAGGGGCGGGGCCTCCTATGTGGTGTGTGGCTGCCGTCCCGGAATCGGACAGCAGACCTTGCAGGTAAAGAAGTTTTCCCGGCGCGGAGTGACCCGCGTCCTGTGGCTCCAGCACGTCAGCGACTCGGGCCACGTACCCACTCGCGCCGAGCTGACCGCCGGCACCGACCTGACGGACGCGATCGCGGCGATCGACGGCTGGACGCTATCGAACCAAGCCATCGAGACCCCCGATCTGGGTTCGACGTTCGAGTCGAAGATTCCCGGCACCGACCAGGCCGACGACTCCTCCCTCGGCTTCTACGAGGACAAGGTGTCGGACGAGATCGAGCAGCTGCTCAAGAAGGACGACACCGGTTGGGTCGTCTTCCTGCGCAAGGGCGACGTGGCGGGCTCCCGGTCGATGGATGTGTTCCCGGTGCGGATCGGGTCGCGGTCACCGAACTATTCGACGGACAACGAGGCCGCGAAGTTCACTGTGAACTTCTCGATCACAGAGAAGCCGACCCAGGACGCTGCTGTACCGGCTGCCGTGCCGCCGAAGGTCGAGAAGTGATGCCGGTGGCTACGGCACCCACGACTGCTGCTGTCCCGCCGGCGCAGGCTGTTGCCCGGGATGCGCACTGGGCGGACAAGCTGGCCCGGCTGCGTGCCCGGCAGCTGCCGGAGTACACGCTTGTCATCTGTGACGACCAGGACGCCAAGCAGTACCTCGACGAGTCGCTGCGAGACCTTGCTCGCTGTCGCATGGCGGATGCGGAGAACGGCCGGGACCACAGCGACGCGACGGCGAAGGCTGAGGCAGAGGTCGAGACGGCGCAGGAGATGTTCGACAGCGTCGCCCTGGACTTGACGTTCAAGGCGCTGCCGCGGCCGATCCTAGACGGGCTGATCAAGCGGTTCCCTCCGACCGAGGCGCAGGCTGAGGACGGGGACGCATGGAACCCGGAGACGTTCCCCGCGGCGCTGATCGCCGCTGCGCACATCGAGCGGGACGACAACAGGCACACGGTGGAGGGCATGAGCGAAGAGGATGCTCAGGAGCTGCTCGATTCGTGGCCGGTAGCGGAGTCGAACGCGCTGTTCGCGGCCGCGTGGCAGGCGCAGCAGATTGTGCGGACGTCGACGGCGGAGCTGGGAAAAGGCTGATCACGGACGCACAGCTCCGTGCCGAGTTGGAGTTGTGTGACCGGTGGGGCATTCCGCATTCGCAGTTCCTCGGTGCGGGTGATGGGCGTTGGACCGAGACTGACCGGGCGAAGGCGCTCGCCTTCGCGGCCTATCAGCGCACGGTCTGTGGTCAGTGCGGAACTCGGGCAGCGGAGTGGGACGAAGCTCAGGGTGGTGATCGGTTTGCGTACGTCACCACCAGTGTGCGGTGCACCGGGTGTGAGCTGATCGCGCACGAGCAGGACCAGGTGCCCGACGGCCCGGACGGCTATGGGGTGCGCATCGGTTTGGTGCCCCGCACGTAGCTGATCCGGTCCGAAGTTGGGTGCTTGAGGGTGGGGTGAGAAGGACTGGGGCGTGGGGAGGTAGGGGCACCGGCCGGTGTCGTCGTACACGCTCAGCGTCCAGGCGCGAGCGGACTTCTCCCATCTCCTGTCGGAGATCCGGCAGGCATCGCGCGCCATGCGCGGCCTGGGCCGGGACACCGCCACCCTCAACCGGCAGCTCCACCAGATCGGGTCGGGTGCCCGGGGCTCCGCTTCAGGACTTCGGGGCCTTACCCGTGACTCGGATCGTGCTCGTGCCGGTCTGCGCCGTATCGGCGCGGACGGGCACGCGTCGATGCGGCAGCTGCGCCACGGGCTGCTCGGTGCCCGGCAAGAAGCCCATCATCTGCGCGGTCTCCTGGTCGGCGGCGGCATAGTCGCCGGGCTGGCGGAGATCGCGAAGGAAGGCAACGAGTATCAGCGGGCCATCAACAAGTGGGGCGCGGTCACCAACGCGTCCGGCCTGGAGATGGTGCAGGCTGCGGTGAAGGCCCGCGAGCTCGGCGCTGACCTCCAGCTGCCCGGCACGTCGGCGGCGAAGGCCGCGGACGCGATGCTGGAGCTGGCCAAGGCGGGCCAGACCTCCACCTCGTCCATCGCGAATGCGCGGGCTGCGATGCAGCTCGCCGCGGCCGACAATCTGAGCGCCGCTGACGCCGCCCGGTATCTGGGCGACGTGATGGACCAGTTCGGGCTGAGCTCGAACAACGCCGGGCGCGCGGCCGATGTGCTGGCGGCGTCGGCGAACTCGGCCTCGGGCGGGCTGCAGGACATCTATTACGCGATGTCCTACACCGGGCCGGTCGCCGCCCAGCTCGGTATCTCCATCGAGGACACCTCGGCGGCGGTGGCGATGCTGGCCCGCTCCGGCATCCTCGGCTCCAAAGCAGGAACATCGCTGCGCGGGATGCTTACGAACCTGTCCCGCCCGACGGCGCGGATGAAGCGCGGCCTGGCCGAGCTCGGCGTCGAGGCATGGGACGCGCAGGGCAACTTCCGTGGCCTGCGCACGGTGATCGAGGGCTTCGAGAAGGCCCAGCACCGCATGTCGCAGAAGGACTTCCTCGGCTCCCTCGCCGATGTCGTCGGCAAGCCCGCGCTGGCGGGTGCGTCGGCGCTGGCGCATCAGGGTGTCGAGTCCTTCGACCAGATGCACACCGCGATCGCCCGGACCGGCGCAGCCGGTGAGATCGCCGCATCGCAGACCAAGGGCCTGGCCGGTGCGGTCACCCAGCTCAAGACGCAGGCGAAGAACACCGGGCAGGTGCTGTACACGGCGGCGGCACCGGGCCTGGAGAAGGTCACGCGGCTGATGTCCGCGGGGATGGCCGCCGCGACCCCGCCTCTCGCGGGCGCGCTGGACTACCTGCACGACCTGTACACGCTGGCCGGGCCGTCGGTGTCGAAGGCCGTCTCGGCCGGGGTGAACGAGATCGGTGACGCGCTGAGCGGCCTGGGCGGGCCGGTCAAGGACTTGGCGTTCGACACGGCGGCCGCCGGGCTGAACGTTCTGGTCAACGGGGGCCGTGCACTGGTGGACATCCTGGACAGCGTGGCCTCGGCTGCTTCGCCTGTGGCCGATGCCATCAGTGATGTCGCCGAGGAAGCCGACGCTGGCGGCACGGCGCTCGACATCATCGTCACCGCCCTCAACTTGATCTCTGCCGGTGCCGGAGCTGCCTCGGGGGCTCTGGTGCCGATCGGGCATGTCGTGGCGGGTCTGGTGCGCGGCTTCGGGGCGCTGCCGGGACCCGTCCAGACTGCGATCGTCGCGATGCTGCTGGCCCGCCGTGTGGCGCCGGTGATGTCGCGGCTGGGCCAGACCGTGTCCGGGCCGGTCACCACTGCCTACCGGTCGCTCGGTGATCAGATGCGGGTGCAGGAGCGGCTTGCCGCCGCGCAGGGGCAGTCCATCGGCCGGATCGGGCAGGCCCTGGCCGTCGTACAGACGCGCATCCCGGTCGTGGGCCAGATGACGTCCGCGTTCCGCAACGCCTCGGGTCCCATCAGCGGGGTGGCGCGTGCGATCGGCGCCGGAGTCGGCGGCGCGGCCAAGGGGCTGATGGGCGCGCTCGGCGGGCCGTGGGGTCTGGCGCTCGCCGGTGCGGGTGTGGCGCTGTCGCTGCTGGCCTCCCATCAGCAGAAGGCGGCCCAGGCTGCGGCCGAGCACCAGTCGCGGATCAGCAGTCTCACCCAGGCGTTGCAGGAGTCGAACGGCGCGATCAACGGCAACGTGCGCGCGGTGGCCGCGCAGCAGGTGATGGACACGAAGGTCTTCGACGGCAAGGAGCGCCTGGTCGACGTCATGTCGAAGGCCGGGGTGTCCGCGCGGGAGCTCACGGACGCCTACATGAGTCAGGACGGCGGCCTCAACGCCCTACAGAAGCGGTTGAACGCCACCGCCGAGGCGAACACCAAGATGCACGTCTCTATGGGCGGGGCCTACAAGGCGTACGAGGACAAGGGTCTGGCGGCGGCTCGTGCGGCGGGTGCCCTGGGGTCGGTCAAGGGTGAGATGTCGCAGGCGGTGAAGGACGCCAAGGATCTCGCGGACGCGACCGGCTCCACGGGGCGTTCGGCGGCTGATGCGGTCGGCCCGTTCGGGAAGTTCTCTGATGCTATGCGCCGTCTGTCGGACACGACCGCGGACGCCGATTCGCGGGCGCGGGCTCTGCACGATGCGCTGGACATCTTGGCGGGCGGTTCGGTGAACCTGTCTGCGGCCGAGGCCCGTCTGAACCGCTCGGTCTCCGATTCCGCTGAGGCGTTGAAGGGCGGTGTGGATCACGCGCAGGGCTACGGCAAGTCGCTGCTGAACATGGACGGTTCACTCTCCACCGTCACCCGCAACGGACAGAAGCTCTATGACCTGCTGCAAGGGCTGTCGACGAACTCTGCTGATGCCGCTCTGGCCGCCTACCAGTACGCGGAGGCGAACGGGAAGTCCGTGCCGGAGGCGTTGAAGGCGGCGCAGGCGCAGATGACCACGGCCCGGGACTCGGCGATCTCCACTGCCAAGGGCTTTGGTCTGTCCGCTGAGCAGGCGGCCAGGCTCGCTGACAATGCGGGGTTGGTGCCGGAGCAGGTGTCGATCCTTCTTCAGACGGCCGGCATGGACGAGGCGATGGCTGAACTGATCGCCGTGCAGCAGGCGTTGAAGGCCGACCCTGGCAAGAAGACGATCACGATCGCCACGCTGTCCAACGACGCTCGCGCGGATCTGGAGGACCTCGGCTTCAAGATCCGGGACCTGAAGGACCGTCGGGTGGAGGTGACCGCTCCGACCGAGATGGCGCGCACGGATCTGGACGCGCTGATCGCGAAGATCGCGCAGACTCCGGGCGGCAAACACGTCAACGTCAGCTCCTCGACCGCGGGCACGATCAGCAGCCTGGAGGAGGTCAAGCAGAAGATCGTCGGTCTTCCGCCCGGTCGGATGATTCCCATCAGCGCGCCGACGGCGGAGGCCCGCCGACAGTTGGAATCGCTCGGCTTCTCGATCACCGCTATCCCGGCCAGCAAGAACGTCTACGTCACCGTGCCCACCGGGGCCGCGACGTCCAACGTGGCGACGATTCAGGGCGCCATCAACAGCCTGCACGGCAAGACCATCGGTATCGGCGTCTACCGCACCGAGTACATCAACACCGTCCACCAGCAGGGCGGCAACTACGGCCCCTACAAGGACGGCTACCGGCTGGGCAAGAAGGACGGCGGCATCGTCACCTACGCCGACGGCGGGGTGCGCAAGGAGAACCACATCGCGCAGATCGCGCGCGGCGGCACCTGGCGGGTGTGGGCGGAGGACGAGACGCACGGCGAGGCATACATCCCGTTCGCGTCCAGTAAGCGGGCCCGCTCGAAGCTGATCCTGGATGAGGTGGCGCGGCGGTTCGGCGGTCAGGTCGTCTACAACGCCAACGGTGGACTGTCCGACTGGTCGTACCAGCCGCTGGGCTCCTCCGGGCTGACGGTCTCCGACGTCATCTCCAAGTCGCAGCGCAAGGGCAAGGGCGGTAAGGAGCACTTCGACCTGCGCCTGTTCGAGAGGAACCTGCGTCGCTCGGTGCGTACCGCGCAGTCCTGGCGCGGTGATCTGGCGACGGTGGCGCGGCGGGCGGGCACGGATGTCGCCAAGGCGCTGGAGGAGATGGGCGAGGACGGTATCGCGCTGACGCGGAAGATGGCGCGCGGCTCCAACAAGTATGTGAAGTCGATGGCCGCTCAGCTCACCAAGCTCGCCGGCACCGCGCGGGCGACGCTCGGCGACTACACCGGCCAGTTGAACAACGCCGTCAAGAACAACAGCGCGTTCCAGAAGAACCTGACGACGCTCGCCTCCCGCGGCTACGGGGCGCTCGCGCAGCGGCTCGCCGAGCAGGGGGATGAGAACGCGGAGGCGCTGGCCGCTCAGGCGGTGAAGGACCGCAAGAAGGCCAAGCAGGCGGACACGGCAGCCAAGAAGGCCGCGAATGCTCTGGATGGTGACCAGCTCGCGGACTTGATGAAGCTGGTCGGCGCCCTGTCGAAGAACAAGGGCATCCACTCCGTGGCGGAGGCGACGGGGCTGGCCGAGGACCGGATCATCGAGATCGGGAACCTCGCAAAGAGTCAGATAAGGAAAACGGGCAAGGCTGACCGGTTCTTGGCCGATCTGGTGAAGGCGAACGCGGGCCGCGCGTATGCGGACGGCGGGATCTGGGAGCCGGGCGTCTACTCCTCTCCGCGGGGACTGATCAAGTTCGCGGAGCCGGAGACCGGTTCCGAGTCCTACATTCCGCACGCGGCGGCGAAGCGTGGCCGGGCAACAGCGGTGCTCGCGGAGACGGCTGACCGGTTCGGCTACGGGCTGGCCCCGCGCCGCCTGGTTGATGCCCATGCGGGACGTGGGCAGATCACAGTGGTACACCAGGCTCCGGCGATCGGGCAGCAGACCATTCACGTTTCCCGTGCGGCTGCGAGCGCCGACGACATCGCGGCCACGGTCGCCTACCAGATGCGCCGGGCTCGTCGCGGGGGTGTCCTGCGATGAGCAGTGAACTCACTGACTTCCAGCTGGAGATCGCCGGGGTGCGGCTCGGCCATGGGACGAGCGTGCCCGTCGCCGCGATCGAGGGCCTGGCCCGGCCTGCGGTGCGCGGTGAGGTGGTGGAGCGGCCGAACGCGGACGGGGCGTGGATCGGCCCGGACTGGTACGAGGCGCGCACGCTGCGCATCGACTGCGCGGTGAAGACCCCGGGAGACCCGGCTGCGGCCGCTCGCATCGTCGCCCAGCTTGAGGAGGCCGCGGACAGCCCTCGTGTGCGCACGGTGGGCGGGGCGGTGCTGCCGTTGCGGATCAAGTGGCCGGGCGCCCCAGTGCGGGTGCTGTTCGGACGGCTGCGGAAGGTCGAGCCGTCGTGGGAGCAGGCCGCGTTCGGATGGGTGCCGCTCGACCTCGAGTTCACCGCTCCCGACACCCGCTATTACGCGGACGTCGAGCAGCGGGCGGAGCTGCGGTTGGGCTGGCTGTCCGGTGGCGGGTTCACCGCCCCGGTACAGGCCCCGATCCACGTCAGTGACGGTGATCTGTCGGGGCAGAACCGGCCCGGCTGGGTCACCAACAACGGCACGGTCGACTCCTACCCAGTGCTCAGGGTGTACGGGCCGTGCGCGAACCCGGTGATCACGCACGTGGAGACGGGATCGCGGATCGATCTCGGCATCACCGTGCCGGCGGGCGAGTACGTGACGGTCGATACCCGGCCCGGACAGCGCACGGTGACCCGCAAGGGCGGCGGCACGCTCGCCACGACCTCCCCACTCGGTTCATTCCGGCTGCCGCCTGGCCGCTCCGAGATCCGCTGGACCGCTTCTGATCCGACCGCATCCGCCCGACTGACCGTGGCCTGGCGGGATGCGTTCAAAACCCTCGTGAACCCGAAGGAGAACCTCGCTCGATGACGCTCGCCCAAGCCCCGCTGCTCGTGAACGGCGCCACCCACTCAGCCCAGACGTTCCGGCAGATGATCAAGGACCTGTCGCACGGCTCCGAAGGCGTCACTGAGGCGACCGACTTGAAGGTGACGCCGCTGGATGTGCCGGGCGGCGGGGTGCAGATCGCAGACGGTTCGGCGGTGATCCGGGGGAAGGCGTCGGCATGGCAGGGCTCGTACACGGCGTACAACATCGGCACCGCCGCGGTGGATATCGCGCCGACGGGGGCCGCGCCGCGTTCGGACCTGATCGTGCTGCGGGTGCAGGACCCGGAGTTCGAGGGCGGCCTTGACCCGGCGAAGGACGCGATCAACTTCTTCGACGTCATCCCCAACGTGTCCTCCTCCGCCACGGCGGTACCGAAGGGGGTGACGGGGGTGCCGCTGGCCCGCATCGATCTGCCGGCGAGCACGGGGACGGTGACCGCGGGTCTGATCAAGGATCTGCGGAAGGTGGCGAATCCGCGCCGGGAGCGCACCTTGTACACCGCCTATCCGACGAAGCTGACGAAGGCGTGGAAGGACGACGACAAGTGGCATGACTGGCCACCCGAGGCGCGCTGGAAGATACCGGTGCCCGAGTGGGCGACGAAGATGATCGTCACCATCACGATCGCCGGTCTGCGGATGGACTACGACTCGCTATACGGGAAGTTGCAGCTGGTGTTCGGCACCATCCACGGTCAGGACACCGTCGTCGACGATAACCAGGGCAAGGTGGTGCGGCGGCAGACGACGGTCGTCGCGGACACGATGACGCTGCCCGCTTCGTATCGGGGCACCACGCAGGTGCTGTACATGCAGGCGAAGATGTCGAAGGACTGGAAGGGCGATCTGAGTGTCGACGGCGGCACGTCGATCATCGCCGATGTCGAGTTCACCGAAGGCCCGGTGTAACAGGCGGTGGCATACCGGTATTTGACGCAGCACGCCCTGACCGGCGAATGGCTGTCTCACGATCTACCGCTCAAGGGCGTGGAGTTCGGGCCAGACTTGAATGGGCCGGGGCATCTGCGGGGTGCGTTGTCGCCTCGGCTGGCGTGGTCGCATCCGGGGCTGACGGATCCGGGGAACACGCTGCTGTACGCGGAGGCGGGTGGCCGGATCCGGTGGGGCGGCATCATCTGGCAGGCCGAGCCCGATGGCACCACGATGCAGATCGAGGCCGCGGGATGGTCGTCCTATCTGCACTACCGTCACGATCTGGACGGCGAGCTCGGCGGGCGCGGCCCTTATGTGAACGCTGATCCGTGCCGGGTGATGCGCGACATCGTGGCCTACGCGCAGTCGGTGCCGGACGGCAGCCTGGGCATCTCCGTGGACCAGGCGACGTCGACGGCCACGGTGGGCAGCCCGGCGGAGCCGTGGCATTCCCGCTGGTGGGAGACACCGGTGCTCGGTGACCTCTTCGACGACCTGATCAAGGTCCCGGGTTCGCCGGATTACACGTGCGCCACCTGGTGGGGCACAGGCCATCGGCCCGTGCGGCGTATCCAGATCGGCTACCCGCGCCTGGGGGCGCGCCGCACCGACATCGCGTTCACGTCGGACACCAACATCGTCGGGCACACGCCGGTCACCTACAGCGCCGACGAGTACGCGCAGGTTGTCATCGCCACCGGGGCGGGGGAAGGCCGCGCCCAGCAGCGGGCCGTTGACGCGGTCCGCAACAAGCGGCTGCGCCTGGAACACGTCCTGGAGCTACCCGAGGTGCGCGGCCGTGACGCGCTCGCCCAGCGCGCCCGCCGCGAGCGGGCCTGGCGGCAGAGCCTGGGGCACGTCGAGGAGATCACCGTCCGCAACCATCCTGCGGCGCCGGTCGGCTCCTGGCAGGTCGGTGATGACGTCCAGGTGGTGGTGCAGGACGAGTGGGCGAACTGGTCGGGCTGGTGCCGCATCACCAGCTACACGATCCGCCCCGACGTCGGCGAGACCGCCACCCTGCAGCTCGAACCGGCTGGCGCCCACCAATACGCCACCGCCGCCTGAACCCGAAGGAGAATCTTGTGCGTAACGACATTGGGGCCCGCCTGGCCCGGCTGGAAAAGCTCGTGCAGACCATGCTCCGCTCCCCCAAGCTCGTCAATGCCAGCCTCGAGGACGGGGCGCTGGACGTGTATGACGAGAACGGCTCGCTGCGGGCGGTGATAGGACGCCAGCCTGACGGAACGAGCGGGGTCACCGCGGTCAACGGGCCCAGACCGCCCGTCCCTTCGCCTCCGCAGGTGGAGCCGGTCCTCGGCGGTGTGCGCATCACCTGGAACGGCGGTTTCGCCAGCGGTGAGCCCGCCCCGCTGGACCTGGTGCGCGTCCAGGTGCACGTCCGCAAGTCAGCGGACGAGGAGCCGGACGTGCAGTGGCCCACCACCACGATCGAGGCAGCGTCGGGCGCCTCGGTGACGGTCGCGGTGAACCACTACGGGCCCGTCTGGGCCCGGCTGGTCGCGGTGAACAGCTCTGGCACACCGAGCGCACCCTCCGCAGCTGTTGAGGCCGCGGCACGCCGGGCGGCAACTGATGATCTCGGCAACGGCGTTGTGCAACGTGAGAACGTGGCGGCAGGGGCGATCACTGCCGATCTACTGCACGCGGACGCGATCAACGGAAAGATCATCACCGGCGCCACGGTGCAGACCGCCGCCGACGGGCCGCGCGTCGTGCTCAACAACGCGCGGCTGCGGGCGATCGGCACGAACGGGTCCGCGATCGGCATGGAGCCCAACGACACCTACCCGTACATCTACTGGTCGTCCGTCGACGGCACGAATCAGGCGTTCATCAACGTCAGCGGCAGCAGTACCGCGGATGCGAACATCGGCATCAACTCCGGCACCTTCACCGACCCGGATGACAACGGCACCTACCGGTGGAGGACGTTCTTCGGCCACGACTTCTACGCAGCGGAACGTATCACCGCCAAGGGCAGCAAGCCCGTCGGAGGGCGCCTCTACCTGGGCAAGAGCTCCGCACATGTGCAGTCCGGGCTGGGCGGCGGCAGCATCTCTCTGACCAAGGGCGCGGCCTCGGTGTCCGCGGCGTCGATCCGCGCGGCCGGAGTCCTGCGGGCAGACAACGTCTCCATGGGCATGGCGACCATCACCCCCGTGGCGAACAAGCCGACCTCCATCACCCTGACGGGCGGCAACATCAAGGGAACGAACTTCCGTGCCTTCGTCACGCCCAACACCTCAGTGCCCGGCAAGACCGTCGTGGGCGTTGGCGTCACCGGCGTCTCATCGAGCGGCCTGACGATCTGGGTGCACCGCACCAACAGCACGCAGACCCAGGTGCACTGGATGATCATTGGAGAGGACTGAACCACCCGTGGACGACCCGAACCCGGTCACCATGACTGCGACCTGCCGGACGCTGGCATGCCCGGTGGAGGGTCAGCCCTTCACGGCCGCCTTCTACGCCAACAGCGCGCCGCCCATCTACCGGGGCATCTGCCTGCAATGCGGTCAGGAACTCACCGAGCTCGTACCCGCTCATATCTCCGGGGAACGGAGCAGAACGGAATAGGAGGCGCAAGCCATCCTGCTACGCCCTTACAGCTCCATGGGGCGGTACGCCAACGCTTGGTCGACTACTTGCTCTGCGGTCAGCGGGGGACCCTGGTAGAAGATCAAGTCAGATACGCGCGGGTGCGCAACACCCGCCTTCAACTCTTCCAGCAATGCGTCCTCTTCTGTCTCCGGCAGAGTCGCATCAATGAGTTTCTGCACCATCTCGATGAGTTCCACGCGAGTCTTGGAGGGGGGCATTGAGGCTTTCCTCTCAGTTGCAACTCGTACAGGGGACCAGCCCACACGGTGGCCGACAAGACCGCCAGACTGAACCCATGGACGCAGGACTCGCCGCTCTACTCGGCGCCGCCGTCGGCTCCCTGGCCACTCTTGGTGCCGCGGTGGTGAACGGCCGGACCCAGGCCCGATCGCAACACGACCAGTGGCGCCGTCAGCACCGCCGTGACGCCTACGCCAGCTACCTCAGCTCCCTCCACGACCGCGACATCGCTATGGACGCAGTCCTCGACGCACTACGTTCCGACGATCCCGACCTACCCAACGTCGACGAGAAGATACGCCACTTCGTCACCCTGGCTCGCGAGGTTCACCGAGCAGTCGAAGTCGTCGTCCTCGAAGGCCCGGATCCCCTCGTGGCAGCAGCCGAACGCATCACCCACGCATCCAACGATCTCTCACATGTCATGCGGCAGATGGCCGAGAACGCCCGCGCTGGAGACACAACCCACAAGGCCGAAGCTGCCGCACTGGCCAACGAACGAGAACGATTTCTCTACCAAGCCATCAAGAACTTCCGCCTCGCAGCCAGCAGCACCCTCGACAAGAGGAACTGATTCAGACGAAGAGAAGTCGATCCGTGACAGCGAGGTACGGAAGGGCCTGAATTTCCATCGTTCCGGCACACTCGCCCATCCGGATCCCGCGCCATGATGGATCTCGCGTCAGAGCTGGTAGGGATACAGATGGATCTCCGGTGTGTCGAACCTGATCGTCGATCCGGGCTGAGGTGGCACGGTTTCATTCGACATCTCGATGAGCATGATGTCGCGGCCGACGCGGAGACTCGTCATGGAGTCCTCGTCGACCGTCTGGACTGTTCCGTGCACCGTCACGGCTTGCCGTCTCGAAGGATCGCCGTTGAGCATGTCGGCGTCTCCGTCGCTCGGGAGCCAGGTCGTGATCTCCTCGGGGATGTCGATCTCCACGTCGAACGGGCCCTCGCTCGGCACGACGTCGGCTTGCCATACCCCCCAGGCGTCTCCCAGGTCGCTCCTGAATCGCACTTCTCGGCGTTCGGCGTCGAGGATTTCGAGCACTTCGATTCGCATTATTTCAATCCCAGTGGAACTCTGACCATGGTGTTGTCCACGATCCAGGTATTGGTGGGCGCGACGAATGTCCACGTCTCCTTGTGGAAGTGGAACTTGGTCGGCTTGCTGTTCATCTCGTGTGGGCCCATCCGGATACTCCGCAGGCCATCGGCAGATACTAGGCGATCGGGGTCCGAATTTCCTGTCCGCGGGTGGACATTGGTGTACGGGCTGTCGCCCAGGAACTTCTGCCATTCGTCCAAGACCTGGTGTGGTTTCAGCGGCTTGGGCGCGACGAGTTCCGGGGTTTGGATCACGTTCTGTGGCGGCTCTGTGCATGCCAGTCCGAGAGGGTCGATCCAGGCATGCGGATTGTGCACGTAGGCCACGGGGTTGGGAGCCGGAGCGAGACCGAGCGGATCGGGGCTGAGATAGCGCGCGGTCTCGGGGTCGTAGTGGCGAAAGTGGTTGTAGTGCAGCCCAGTTTCCGGGTCGAAGTACTGTCCGGGGAACCGGAGCGGCGTGTATGCGGTGCTGTCCGACGCCCACGTGGTCGTGCCCCAGAGCGTGGCGCGGGTGCGCCAGGCGATGGAGCCGGTCTCGTCCACGAGCTCGGTGGGAGTACCGACGAGGTCAGTCACGATGGCGAAGAAGCGCGAATCGATCGCGTCCTGGGATTCTCCAGCGACGTTGAGGCGCTCGGTCTGAGCAATCGGGCGCAGGTCCCGATAGTCCCAGGTGAGAGTGACGGGATCCGGCAAGGCGACTGATGCCGTGGTCTGTTCGCACAGCGTGGCGCCGTCCCACGTGAAGTCTGTCTGCTCAAGCACCGTGTCGTCGTCGGCAAGGCGCTGTTTGGCGATACGGCGGCCGAGCGGGTCGTACGCGTACCGCCATCGGGCGCCGTCCGGGGTGACCACTGACGTGAGGCGGTCCTCGGCATCCCACACGTAGTGCCAGGTGTCGGGCTTTCGCGAGAGCCGCGCCTTCTGGCGCAGGGTGACGCGGCCCGCCGCATCGTGCTCGTAGCGGGTGCTGCCCGCTCTGGTGATGCGCGTTCCGCTGTAAGTGCGGGTGCCGGTGGCCTCATGGCCGGGGTGAGAGCTGGGCCAGGAGGCTTCGGTCTGATTGCCCGCCGCGTCATAGGCGTATGTCTCGGCCCAGTTCGAGGCGCGGACAGCGGTGACCCGGCCCGCTGCGTCCAGGTCGAAGTCCCGGGTGCCGTTCAGTTGGTCGGCGAGGTGGGTCAGGTTGCCGTCGTGCCCGTAGGCGTAACTTCGACGCTGGACACTGCTGCCGATGCTGTTGGCGGTGCTGTTGTCGGTGACGGACTGCTGGGTCAGGCGGCCGAGTTCGTCGAAGGCGCTGGCTACTGTCAGCGATTCACCCATGTGACGGGCCAGCTCACGGCCTACCGGGTCGTGGTCGAAACGGATCGTGCGCCCGCCCGTGGCGAGTTCGGCAACGCGGCCCGCCGCGTCGTAGCTCCAGCTGCTGGTGGCACCAATGGGTGTCGTGCGGCTGACGCGGTTACCCAGAACGTCGTAGGCGTGGGTGACCGTACGCCCGTTGACCGATTCGGACAGCAGGAGTCCGGCAGCGTCACGCTCTTGGGTCAGGTCTGCGTCCGGGCCGGTTGCGCGGACGAGATGCCCGGCGAGGTCGTAGGCGTAGGTGCTGACGGCCCCGTCAGCGTCCTTGCGGGTGGTTTGCCCCAGTACGTCACGCGTGTAGCGGATCGTCTGGCCGAGAGCATTGGTACGGGAGATGAGTCGGTCAGCCGCGTCGTAGGCGTAGGCGACACTCCGGCCATCGAAGTCCGTCTCTGCCACCAGGCGTCCCGCGGCGTCATAGCTGTACCGCCAGGTCATTCCCTGCCCGTTGGTGACCTGGATGGGACGCAGCTCTGTGTCATGGACGAAGGTATAACGGGTACCGTCCTGCTCGGTGCGAGCCGCCGTCAGGCCGAAGTGGCTGTACTCGAAGCGCGTGCACGCGCCTGCGGAATCGATGTGGCTGGTGCAGTTGCCCTCTCCGTCGTACGTCCACGACTCCGTGGTGCCGTCCGGTGCGATACGACGTGCCGGATGCCCCTCGACCGTCCATTCCTGCTGCGTGCGGGAGCCCAGCGCATCCGTGAGGGCGACAGTGCGACCGAAGACGTCCCGCTCGCTCCGGGTGACCGCGCCCAGCGGGTCGGTGATCTCGAGCGGGAGACCAGCCTGATCACATCGGATATGGGTGGTCTGGCCGAAGTGGTCGGTGACCTGCGTCAGGTGCCCGGACTTGTTGTATGTGAACTGCGTGGTGGCCCCGGTGGGGTCGGTCACAGACGTGCGATTGCCCCGCTCGTCGTACTCCTGGATCCAGGTGCCGCCATCCGGACCGATCACCATGGTGGGCAGACCCAGGCTGTTGTACTCACCTGTCGTCGCATGACCATCCGGGCGGATGACGGACGCTATTCGCCCGTGCTCGTCGTAGAGGTAGCGGGTGGTGTGGCCCAGCGGGTCGGTGACGGCGATCAGCCGTTGCTCGGCATCCCATTCCTGGACGGTGGTGTGGCCCAGCGGATCCGTCTCCCTGACCAGCCGCAGAGCCTCGTTGTACTCATAACGAGTGATATGCCCCAGAGAGTTGGTGACAGTGGTGGTACGGGTGGCGTCGTCGTAGCTGAGTGTGCCGGAGAGAAAGTCGGCGCTGCCCTCAGTGTGAACAACTCGGCCATGCTCGTCGTAGGTGTAGTGGTACGCGGTGTCGTTGCGGTCGGTCCACGAGGTGATACGCCCCTCGGAATCGTAGGTGAACCGAAGAGGCAGGCCGGAGGAGTTGGTGACCTCGGTGAGGTGCCCGTCCTCGCTATAGCCGTAGGAGACAAGGACCGTGCCGAGGCCGTCCGGCCGCTCGGGGTCCAGCAGGCGCAGGGCGCTGATGCGGGGCAGGTCGCGGTGGCGGTCGAGGGCGATGCGGTAGCCGCCGGAGTGGGCGACTTCCACGGGCGTACCGTCGTCCGCGTAGTGGAGGGTGATGCGCTGGCCGTTGCGGTCCTGGATGGACTGCAAGGGCAAGTCGACGGCATCGCTGTCGTCGGTGGGCCGTGGGCTGTGGAAGGTGTAGGCCAGCCCTGTGTCCGGGTCGGTGATGCGCAATGCGCCGTCGACTTCACCGTCCCAGGCCAGGGGTATTCGCGGTCCAAGCTCTGGATAGACGGGGTCGGCAGTGTCAGGGTCAGGGTGCGGGTAGATCAGCCGTGCGCCGTCGGCCGCCGCGTAGACGATGCAGTCGTCATCAGCTTGGAGGCGCTGGTCGAGAGTGGAGGCCCAGGTGGGGCCAAACCAGCCGCCCCATCGGTACGACGACAGGTGGGTCCGCTCCAGCACCAGGGAAAGGGTGCCGGGCAGTTCGACGTCGGTCTGAGGCATCAGCATGTCGCCGGTAGCCACATCGATCGGGTCGCGGTCGCACTTCTTGAACATGGACCGGATGGAGGCGGGCAGTTTCTCCCACTCCGAGGGGCGCAGCTTAAGTCGGGACAGGCCGGAGCCGTCCATCCCCAACTTCTGGCCTAGCTTGGCGAGTTCGCTGGGCTTGAGCTTGCCCAACCCCTTGCCGAGTAGCTTGCCCAGACCTCCCGCACCGACCCCGAAGGCGGCCCCCATGGCCAGTGTCTCCGCCAGCTTGTCCGGATCCTTGAACGTCCCCGGATCCTGCAACAACGCGTCGAAGGCCGCGAACTTCATGCCCTCGCCCGCGAGTTTGCCTGCCTTGGCGATCGTCTTGATCTCCCCGAGGGCCTTCAGCGCCCGCT